>DASTQK010000385.1:0-5157 GCA_035761765.1 Rubrobacteraceae bacterium | reverse complement strand
CTGCACTCGCCGGTGGAGTTTCGAGTGCCGCACAAGAAGGACGGCTCATGGCGCTATCTGGAGCACATCGTAAACAACCTGCTCGACGACCCGGCTGTAAGGGGTGTGGTGGTCACCTCCCGCGACGTAACCGAACGCAAGGCCCTGGAGGAGCAACTCCGCCATCAGGCGCTTCACGATCCGCTCAGCGGTCTGCCGAACCGAGCGTTGTTCATGGATCGCCTCGAACACGCCTTAAATCGTGTGAATCGCCGAGGTAACAAGCTCGCGGTGCTGTTCATGGACCTGGACAACTTCAAAATCACGAACGATAGCCTGGGGCATGAAATAGGTGATCAACTGCTCATAGCGGTCGCCGATCGGCTAAAGGCCTGTCTGCGTCCCGAGGATACCGCCGCGCGCCTTGGCGGGGACGAGTTCACCGTCTTGATCGAGGACGTTGACGAACCAAGAGACGCAGCCCGAGTCGCGGAGCGTATCGCGGAGAACCTGCAACGTCCCTTTGCTCTTGACCGGTGTGAGGTGTTCTTCACAACCAGCATCGGGATCGCCCTCAGTGGTCGACTTCAGGACTCGCCAGCGGACCTCTTGAGACACGCGGACCTAGCGATGTACCAGGCCAAACACAAAGGCAAAGCCCGCTACGAGGTGTTCGAGCCTGGCCTAGGCACCGACGCATTGGAGCGCCTACGGTTGGAGAACGAGCTCAGGCGAGCCCTGAAGCGGGGAGAGTTCAAGGTCTATTATCAGCCCGTTGTAGCGCTCGAAGGTGGCAGGATCGTCGGGGCGGAGGCGCTGGTGCGCTGGGAGCACCCGACACGAGGGCTGCTGCTGCCCGAGGAGTTTCTTCCAGTCGCTGAGGATACGGGCCTGATCGTGCAAGTAGGCGAGGGTGTGCTTAAAGAAGCATGCCGCCAGATGCGGGCTTGGCAAGTTCGTTACCCTCGCGTACCACCTCTGACGGTAAGCGTGAACCTCTCTCCGAGGCAATTCTTCCATCCCGAGTTGGTCGCGGAGATCCTGAGCGAGACCGAGATATATCCTGGCTCTCTGCAACTGGAGATCACGGAGGGCACCATGATGAGCAATGGCGTACACGCGGCCAGCCATACCCTCCGTAACCTGAAGGACTTGAGCGTCCAGCTCGCGGTCGACGACTTCGGGATGGGCTACTCCTCGCTCTCATACCTCAGGCGCTTCTCGGTAGACCTCTTGAAGATTGACCGCACATTCATTGCTGGACTCCGACAAGGCACCGACGGCGCATCAAAGGACGCGGAGATCGTGTCGGCGATGATCGACCTGACGCACGCCCTGGGGTTGAAGGCAGTCGCCGAGGGAGTAGAGACCTCCGAGCAGCTGGCGCGGTTGCGCAACATGAAGTGCGACCTCGCCCAGGGGAACTATTTTTCGGAGCCGCTGCCGAGCGAAGCGCTGGCGGTCATCCTGGAAGAGAACCTCGCGGACCGAGGTTAGCCTGGGGCGCGACACGAGGGCCTGCGAAACTACTGGACAGCGTGCGGGCGGTGCTCTGGTCTCTGGTGTTCTCTACCCCCGATATGCCCCGCATTGTCGTCCGGCTGGATCCCCAATATGCTCTCCTTCTGACTTTATTTCACTACTGACAGTGAGGATCGTGAAGTATAATCGACAGGTAACGATCATAGCTTTTTTGACACGAAAGGAAGGTATGAGGAGATGGTAAGGATCTCGGTCGAGGTGAGCAGTGGCGCCGCGCGTTTCAGGGTGATGGTGCAGGCCGACACCATCGAGCGAGCCTTGGAGATCGTGGCGAGGCAAAATCCCGGCAAAGCCTGCGAGGTAGCGTTTCCCATAGATCCCAAGACCTTCTTCGTCGAAGATAGCGCCGTTCCACCTAGGCAGCTGGCCGCCTAGTGCAGTTGGTCTCTGAGTAGGTATCGTTGTTCACGATTTGGTCCTTGGAGAGGTCCGTATAAAGGTCCTCCGTGTTTATCTAGTTGTTCTTCAGAATTCATTAGTTAGATTTTAGGACTCTTGTTGTATGGTTGTCGGAGGCCATAGAGAAGGGATCCTTCATGTACGCAGACGCGACGACATCGCTGGCGCCAGATACGAACGAGCTGCAGAGGCTCTCTGAGCTTCCCACGCAACTAGCCATGAGGCGGGCTGCTCTCTTTCTGGGTCATCTCGTGCAAGATCCCGACTTCCTTGAGGCAGAGATCCATCCCCTCCTGGAAGAAGCGAGAGGCACAGAAGAAGATTGGTATGTAGCCCGTAGCTACGAAGGCAAGGACCATTCCTTCACTTTGCGAATCTTCGTCTGGCCCCCGGGCACCGAGACCAAGATCCACGACCATTCCTCCTGGGGAGTCTACTGCTGTGCTATGGGATCGGTGCTCGAAGAGCGTTACGAGCGCCTAGACGACGGCTCCCGGTCCGATCATGCCCGCCTCAAGAAGATCTGGCAACTCTCCTGGAGCAGGGAGGACGGAGCCTCGAGCGTCCTACCCCACGATGGAGGTATCCACCGGGTAGGGAACTCTGGCGACAACTTGGCGATCTCGGTACACCTGTACGGACCTCGGATAGGGGAGGTGGACGGTCGGGACTACGACCTCTCACGCGACTATGTCTGCGATCGGCGGGAACGGTAGACGAGCTGAGTGGTCTTCTCGGAGATCACGGCAAGGGGAAAGCCCTCTTGAACAGCCCCGGGTAGTCCAAGACCAGGCCGTCTGAGTCCACCGGCAGGTCGGCGGTGAACCCGCCGTCGAGGCTCAAAAACCGGTAGACCCCGCCCTCGCTACCCGTCTTGAGGCAGGTGTAGCGCTGCGGCTCCTGCCAGGGTTGCAGCTCAGCCCCGTCGAGGTAGGCTACCGCGATCTTGGCGGACTCCCCGGGCGCGAGGTCGAGGCGTCGGATGGGAAGCGTGTTCGTGAATGGGGTCTCGGATATGTCCACGTACTCGCATCCCTTCAGGTATGTCACGGTCCGGCCGTCGGACCCGGTCCAGTTGCCCTCCCCGTCGGAGAGCAGCTCGACCCTTGGCGGCTCGCCGGGGATGCCCACGCGCGTGGCACGCACGCGCCAGTAAGCATCGCAGCGCACCTCGTAGGAGAGGCGGAACGGGCGTCCATCCGCCACGCTCAGGACCAGGCCGTCGGCCACTATGCCGCTGTCGCGCACCGACAGGCGCAGGTGCCCGAGCCCGGGACCGTCCCACGCCGACCACATCACCTCGCGTACCATGCGCCACCTCCTCCCGTTGGTTTCTCGGACCCACCACAAAGGAGTCTAAGGGCGACCGGGGGAGTCGCCACACCCAGAACCCTCCCTGCGGGCTATCTGCCATCCTAGAAGATGCGTTCTGGAAAGGTCGCCGATGTGAGGGAGTGCCGTGATGTACGCCTACCTCTCTCCCGAGCACGTCAGCAGCTCCAAGGTGACCCTGGCTAGCTGGGGCGTTGAGAGCGTCGTGGACTCGCTCTCACCGAAAAGGGCGCCGCCTGCGAGCGCTACGAGGAGGGTTCAATCGTCACCGAGCGCGACTGCGCTTAACGCTCCTCGGGCATCCAGGACCGGCCCGCCAAGCGTATCAGCTCGACATCCGTGGTAGCGGAGAGATCCACGAGTCCCGCGCTCTCTTTGGCCGGGTCGAAGGCCAGTAGCGACACTTCGCCCATGCGGGCAACCGTGCCCAGGAGCGCCACGCCTTTGAGGCTGCGCTCGATCTCCACGAGCGCTTCGACCAGGCGCGCGCCCTGAACGAACGCCCGCCCCGGTCTCGGTATCGGCCCCAGGGGGGTTGCCGGGAAGAACCTCGTTCGCCAGACGCGCCCTGCCTCCTCGCGGGTGAGCAGGCGTCCCCGATGGGATTGGCTCGCCGTCTTGAGAGCGGGCTCTACCGAGGACGACCTCTCCTCCGGATAGGCGCCGAAGAGTACGTGCGAGTCCTCGAGGTCTCTGGCGCGGGCCATGGCGGCGTTGAAGAAGGCCAGGTGCCAGAGCGGTGCCCCACCCCGGTAAAGGTCGAGGACGGCCTTCGCAAGGTCCCTGGCGTCCCGGAACAGAGCTGCCGCGGGCACGTCCTCGCTCGCACGCCTGGTCGCGAGCCGCGCTCCCACCAGGAGTCCCATGTCGCCCCTGGATCCCACGAAGTACCTTAGGGGTTCGCCCTCGATGATGTCTCGTCGGCCACCGGCCAGTACGACCTCCAGGGAGAGGACGTTCTGGAGCAGCCACCCGTACTCGTAGGAGCCGACCCCCACTCCATTCTCGGCCAGCCAGCCGCCGACGCTCGCTCTGGGTGCGCTTGTAGGGTAGACCGTCGGTCCCACGCCGGTCTCGCGCAGCCTCTCTTCGAGTACAGTCCAGGTAACCCCCGGTTCGACCTCTACCCACGATTCTCCCGGCTCCTCAGGGAGGCGTATCCCACGCATCGCGTCGAAACGTACCGCGAGGGCTCGCGGTGCCTGCCCCGCATAGAGGGCGGTGCCGGCGCCCCTGGCCACGAGCGGTATGCGATAGCGGGCAGCCAGCCTGGTCAGCGACTCGACCTCCTCGGCGCTCTCCGGGAACACGGAGGCAAAATGCTGGTCGGAGTCCGCTTCACCGGAGGCGTGCCGTACGAAACGGGTTCCGAAGGTCTCTGCGATCACCCCAAGGGCTTCCTCTGACACGTCGTCGCTCACGAGACACCTTTCCACGGGCTTTGAGCAACAGTCTAGTACGCCTTGTACGGCTTGTCGTGGTCGTGCCTTCCGGCGAGCTCGCGTACGAGCCTGGAGCTTCCCGCGCAGGCGAAAGACCGCAGCTTCGCTACCCTTCGAGTGCCTGGCGGACGAGGTGGAGCGTCTCCTCGGCGCAGCCCCAGGAGAGCGTAACGCCAGAGCCGCCGTGGCCGTAGTTGTGGATGCGCGGCGGGGCGTGGGGGACGTCTTCTTTTTCGAGACGGACCTCTGGCCGGCCGGGTCTCAGACCCACCTTGTGCTCGAGCACCCCGGCCTCCGCAAGGCGTGGCTCGAGCTTGATGCAGCGCTTCAGGATGGCCGCCGCGGTCTGCGGGTCGGGCTCCGTGCTCCACTCTCCGTCTTCGGATGTGCCGCCCAGGATGCAGTCCTCGGAGCGTGGAATCACATACGTCACGCCCTCCGGGTTCGCTTCGTCGAGCACGAA
>DASTQK010000384.1:0-3435 GCA_035761765.1 Rubrobacteraceae bacterium | reverse complement strand
CAAAGATAGCGAGCCGGGATAACTATCAGGGGCGCACTATGGGCGTCTGCTTTAAGGGCATACCGGTGGTTTGTTGGTTCAGGGAAAGGAGCCGATTGCGCCTCTGGAGAACCGATTTTTTCGACAGAATTCAGACGTATTTGTGGGGTTCAAGCAGGCTTGGTTGAAGCGATCTTTGGCTCTGTTTCTCGCTCCAACAAAGTACCGATAATTGCTGCTCCCCATCCTGCCGAGCGTCCGAGCCGCAGGCCTACTCAAGTCCACGCTAGTCGCCGATTTCCTCGGGTCGGGTTACGGGGTGGGTGGAGGTTCTCCTTGAGGTCACCCGAGGGCGGACCAGGGGCCGTCTAGCCTGACGGGCTTCTTGGGCGGGGTCCCGCAGAGCCAATAGGAGTCGATCTTCTCCTGGGTCCAGCCCCGCTCGCGCAAGAACTCCTCGTCTACGAGCTGCCTGCCCGGGAGCGCCTTCGGCTCGCTCTTGAGGATCTCCATCGTAGCGTCGGACAGTATCTCCGGTGAGCGCCAGCGGCTCCGGTCCTCTATGCCCCAATTGATCGTCGCCTGGCTCTCGATCAGGGTTGCTGGCCACAGGGCGTTGGAGGCCACGTTGTCCTTCTTGTGCTCGGCAGCTACGCCCAGTGCCACGCGGGTCATCCCCATCTTGGTTGTCGCGTAGGCGACTCTCCCCGGGCTCGGATCCGCTGAGATCGGGGGGCTCATCGTGACGACGTGGCCCCAGCCGTTCTCGATCAGGTGCGGCAGGGCGTGGTAGCAGCACAGGTAGGTGCCCCGCACGTTCACCTCCCACATGAGGTCGTAGCGCTTCGGTGGCGTCTTGAGGACCGACTCCCACCAAAGGGCGCTCGCGTTGTTGATGAGAACGTCCAGGCGGCCGAACGCCTGAATAGTCTTCTTTACCATGTCCTTCACGTCCTCCTCTCGGCGGACGTCCATTCGCACCGGCAGGGCCTCGCCGCCCAGTGCGCGAATCGTCTCGACCACCGAGTGGATGCTGCCGGGCAGCCTCTCCGTGGAGGTCTCGCTCTTGCCTGTGACAACCACGCGCGCGCCCTCCCGGGCGAGACTCAGGGCGAGCGTGCGACCAATACCGCGGCTGGAGCCCGTAACGACGGCTACGCGGCCCTCCAAGACTTTTTGTGTCATGGGATCCGCTCTCTCCGCGGCTCGGCGGTCATGCGCCACCCCCTGCTATCCGACCGCTGGGCGGTAGGATGATCCTTGTGCCCGAGCGGGGAAGCCCGTGCCTCATCGCGCCGCACCGGCTCTCTGGTTAGCCCCCTCGGACGCGAAGCGCTCGCGCAGGACGAACTTCTGAACCTTGCCGGAGGCGGTAAGCGGGAACTCCTCGACGAAAACCCAATGCCGGGGCGTTTTGTGGGGGGCGAGACGCTCCCGGCAGTAGGCGAAAAGCTCCTCCTCGCTGGGCGTGTGACCCGCGGTCGGGCGGACGAAGGCCGCTATCTGCTCGCCCCATGTCTCATCGTGGACGCCCACCACCGCCACGTCGGCCACGTCCTCGCGGGCGAAGAGGACCTGCTCGATCTCCCTTGGGTACACGTTCTCCCCGCCCCGGATGATCACGTCCTTCAGGCGCCCCTCGATGCGGCAGTAGCCGCGTCCGTCCATCGAACCCAGATCTCCCGTACGCAGCCACCCGTCGCGGTCGATGGCGGCTGCCGTCGCCTCCGGGTCGTCGAAGTAGCCGGCCATCACGTGGTAGCCGCGGGTGCAGATCTCGCCGATATGGCCTGGCGGGACAGTCTCGCCGCTTTCAGGGTCTACGATCCTCACCTCCGTCTGGGGCAGCGGCCGTCCCAGCGTCTCGGCCCGGTCTTCGGGGGCATCCTCCGGCGAGGTTTGGGTGATCACCGGCGAGGTCTCAGTCTGGGCGAAGACGATGCTCACCGGCGCCCCGAATTTCTCCTCGACTCGCCGTACGAGGTCCGGCGGCACGGTCGCGCCGCCCGACAGCACCCGCTCGACGCGTGACAGGTTCGTTTCGGGGAAGAGGGGGTAGCCGAGCAGGCCGATGAGCATGGTGGGGACGCCCATGAGGCTGTCCACACCCTCTCCCTCGACCAGCTCCAGGCACAGCCCAGGATCAAAGAATGGCGCGAGCACCAAGGTACCGCGCCGAGAGAGTGATCCGAGGACGCTCAGGACGCAGCCCGCCGTGTGGAACAGGGGCATGGGGCTCATTTGTACCCCGCCGATCGGCATGCCGAAGCGCTCTGCGTAGAAGCGGGCGTTGTTGAGGATGCTGCGGTGGCGCAGCACCGCCCCCTTGGGCTTTCCGGTGGTGCCCGAAGTGTACTGGATCTGAGCTGGGTCGTCCGGGCTCACCTCCGGCAACGCTTGGGTCGGAGAAGCCTCGCTCAGGAAGGTATTCCAGTCAGAGAATGATATAGCCTCGCGCAGGTTCGGCAGGTCGGCCCGGACGCCGGTGAGGATCTCGGCCATCGGGCTGCCACGGTACTCGGGGATTAGGAAGACGCCGTCCGCACGCGAGTGGCCGAGGACGTGGCGTAACTCCCCAGCCCGCAGAGCGGGGTTCACCGTAACGATCGTGATGCCTGCAAGCGCTGCGGCGTACTCGAGCACCACCCACTCGGGGATGTTGTTCGCCCAGATGGCGACCCTATCGCCCGGATCGAACCTGCCCAGCAGCGCCCTCGCCGCGCGTTCGGCCTGCCCTAATAGATCCGCATACGTCCACCGCCTGCGTTCCGTCGGGTTCGGTGTCCCGGCCACCAGCGCCGTCGTGCCCGGCGCCTCTGCGGCCGCTCGGCGCAGGGCCTCCCTGACCGTCCACTCCACGATAGGCGCGCTTGTGTCGGCCGGCCAGTACGACTTCGTAAGCGGGTCCCTCATCTTTGACTGTCCCAGACGCGTCGGACGCCCTGATGCGTGTTCGTACTCCTTCTCCACCGTGGTCACGCCTCCTCTTTCGCCCTGTGCAACCTACCACACACCCTAGACCGGGCACGCGCTTAGCGAATCGCGAGCCTTGCGTAATTTAGGGGAGGCGCACGAGAACGTACCAGTAGGTAAGGTTACGTAGTGGAGTATAGCTACGTAGTCCGAAAACGGCAGAAAGGATCTAGATTACGCCACGTTCGACTGCTAATTTGACGGCCGCCGCTCGCGAGGGCACCGCGAACTTTCTGTAGATCGAGCGCAGGTGCACCCCGACAGTGCGGGGGCTGATGTAGAGTTGTTCCGCAACCTGTCCGTCGGTCAGGCCCTCGGCCACAAGTTGTAAGACCTCCACCTCGCGGGCGCTCAGCAGGCTCCCGACGGTATCGACGGCTTGCCTCGCTTCCGAGAGGGCTTCGTCCGGCGCAAGCGCCCGGCCCTCTTCGAAAGCCTTGGCGCCCTCTTTTTCACCCAACGCCCGCCGGGCCCGCTCGAGGC
>DASTQK010000383.1:0-12592 GCA_035761765.1 Rubrobacteraceae bacterium | reverse complement strand
GTCACGGCCGAGGAACTCGGCGCGTGGGCCGACACGATAAACTACGAGGTAACAACCGGGGTGGACCCCCGGCGCGTCGAGAGGAGCTATGAGGATGTTCGAGGACCTTAACTGGAAGTACGCCGCAAGGCGGGCGGCGGTAGTCATCGCGATCTACCTGGGACTGCTCTACATCCTGAGCATCGCCTTCCCCGAGTCCAACTTCAGGCTCGACAACCGGGCCCAGATTTTCAGCCTCCTGGTGAACGCCGTCCTGTTCTTCTTTATCTTCACCTTTGTCTACGCCTTCATCGACCGGAGCCGCCGCCGGCGCCTGGCCGAGATGAGCAACAAGAGCAAGCAAGCCAAGCCCTCGGGCGCGGAATCCTCGGGCCAGCTCAAGGGCCGTCCCAACCCGAATACGAGCCGCAAGAAGGCCCGCCGGAAGCGGTAGGGTTTGGATCTCCTGGAGGCGCTCGGGCCGCCTCTGGACGTCGGGAGGCTCCTCGAAGCCGTCCCTGAGCTGGCGCTCTCAAGGGGCGTCGAGCAGAGCCCGTACCATCACCTCGATACCTTCGAGCACACCCTCGAGGTCGTGCGCGGCGTAGAGCGCGAGCTGTGGGAGGAGCGCCTGGGAGCCCGCGTGCGGCCCGCTGGCGTCGAGGGCCTCAAACTCGCCGCAGCCCTCCACGACGTCGCGAAGCCCGTAACGCGCGGCGAGCTGGGGGAGAGGGTCCTCTTCGTCTCCCACGACTCTTTAGGCGCCAGGCTCGTCAGGCGGATATGCTGCAGGCTAGGGCTATCCGCCTCCCTAACCGACATCGCTGCGACGCTCACGGCGCTCCACCTGAAGATAGGCTTCATGGAGAGCGAGCGCACGGACTATCCGCCCGGACGGCTGGCTCGGGCCGCCGGCCCCTTCGGGGAGGAGCTCGCGGTCCTGAGCTGGGCCGATCGCCTCGCCGCCCAGGGGCCGCGCCTCAAGCGCGAGCACGTCGAGCGCCACGAGGAGCTGTGCGCCAGGTTCTTGAACGCAAGCCGAGCCCTGGGTCCACACCCCGAACCGGACTATGAAGGGCTGGCCCGGAGACTGTCGCCGGATGGCTCCGCCAACCTCGGCTCCGCCAACCTCGGCTACGCCGCGAGCCGGCTCAGGCTCCTCGCGGCGCGTGAGATGACACTCGAGGAGGCCGGACGGCTGATCTGAGGCTACCGTGCTGGTAGAATCGCGGCCATCGGCAAACCGGCTCCAGGGTGCCGGGGGAGGTAAGACTTTGGGCATAAAACGGGCGAAGAGGGACCGTTGGATCCTGGGCGTCTGCGGCGGCGTGGCTCACACCTATGGGTGGAGCTCTAACATGGTGCGGCTCGCGACGGCGGTGATCGCCGTGATCATCCCCGGTCCGAGCACGCTGCTGGCGTTCGTCGTCTACCTGCTGCTCGGCGCTATTCTGCCCGAGAGCGAGGAGTTCTGACGCTTGGACTTCGCTGAGGCCCAGAAGGAGGCCCTGGGCTGCACGAAGTGCGGCCTCCACCACTCTAGAACCCAGGTCGTCTTCGGCGAGGGCCCCCTGAACGCCGAGCTGTTCGTCGTAGGTGAGGCGCCCGGCTTCAACGAGGATAAGGAGGGCAAGCCTTTCCGCGGGGCCTCCGGTATGCTTCTCGAACGCCTGCTCTCCTCGGTCGGCCTCGACCGCGAGAGGGTCTACCTGACCACCCTGAACAAGTGCCGACCGCCAGGGTCGCCGCCCCGGTCGCCGAAGCCCTCCGAGGTGAGCGCCTGCCGACCCTACCTGGTAGCCCAGCTCGCCGCGGTGGACCCCAGGGTAGTGGTCGCGATGGGGGACCTCGCGAGCCGCGTCCTCACGGGTAGGAAGGAGGCAGTCTCGCGCATACGCGGCAGGGCCATACCCCTGGACGGGCGCTACGTTTTCCCGACCATCTCCCTCTCGCTGGCGCTCTACACCCCGGCGGACCGGGCGCTCCTGATATCGGACTTCTCCCGCCTGCCTGAACTACTGGAGGCGGACCGTCCATCGACCTACGAGACCCTGAACGTCCCCCGCGTCCCCACAGAGCGCGAGCCTCTGCAACCTGGCCTCTGGTAAAGAGGGGTAACCCGTGGAGTTCGAAGGGCTGGACGAGAAGGCGTTCGAGGCTCTGGCCGCGAGGCTTGCTTGTGGTCTCGAGCCTGGAGACGTCGTGGTGCTCGCGGGCGAGGTCGGCGCCGGGAAGACAACCTTCGTGAGGGCGGCTGCCCGCTCTCTAGGCGTGGAAGGAAGGGTGACGAGCCCGACCTACCAGATAGCGCGCGGCTACGAAGGCGAGAGGAACGGACGCCCCGTGACGGTCAACCACCTCGACCTCTACCGTCTGGAAGAGCTCGAAGACCGGGACGCGCTCGAGATCGATGACTACCTGGACCCCGACGCCATCACCTTCGTCGAGTGGGCCGACCCCGCACTCGGAGTGATCGAGAACCCCACCTTCGTCCGCATCTCCCACCAGACTCCGAACACGCGCTGCGTAAGCGTGGCCGGACCCACCGCGGAGCGTCTACGCGGGTGCTGATCCTGGCTCTCGACGCCTCGACCCCGGTGGTCACCGTCGCCGCCGCAGAGGGCGATACGCGCGAGGTCTTGGCCGAAGTCTCCGTCTCCTCCCGCGGCGCTTCCGAGACCCTGCTCCCCGCCGTGGACGCCGCGCTGAACCTCGCCGGAAAAGAGCTCGCCCGCGTCGAACGCGTGCTCGTCGGAGTGGGGCCGGGCACCTTCACCGGCATCCGCATCGCCGCCGCCACAGCGCGCTCGCTCGCTCTGGCAACGGGCGCTGGACTATCGAAGAACTCCACTTTAGCCGCCCTCGCAGCTCCGGCGCTCTCGGGCGGGCGCGGGGACGTGCTCGCCGTTATCGACGCAAGGCGTGGCCAGGTCTTCGCCCAGCGGTTCTCGGAGGCCGGTGTCACGGCGGGTATCTTCTGCGAGAGGCCGGAAGAGTTGTCTTTGGAGGGCGTGTCGCTGGTCGTGGGCAACGGCGCCGTGCGCTACCGGGACGCGCTCTCACATCTGGGCAAGATTCCGCCCGATGCCTCGCCGCTGCACCGGGTCACGGCGGCGGGACACGTCCTCTCCGCCAACCTCGCTGTGGTGGACCACGAAGAGCTAGTCCCTATCTACGTGCGTGAGCCCGACGCCGAGGTCAGGCGGGACCTCAACCCCTGGAGCCGCCCGTGAGGGAGACGAGGCCGCTCTTGCGCCCGATGGAGCTCTCGGACCTGGCCTCCGCCATAGAGGTAGACATGCTGTGTCTTCCCAGGCCGTGGAGCGAGACGGTCTGGCGCGAAGAGCTGGAGAGCCCGTTCGGGCTTTATCTGGTGCTCGAGGAGGGGGGAGGGATATCCGCCCAGGTTGGGGTCCGCTTCCTCGCCGACGAACTGCACGTGACGACGCTCGCCGTCCGTCCCGAACGCCGCCGCCGGGGCTACGCCAGCGCCCTCCTCGAAGCCGCGCTCGGCGCGTTCCCCGAGGCCCGGCGCGTCCACCTCGAGGTGCGCCCGACCAACGCGCCCGCGCTATCCCTCTACAAGAGGCTCGGCTTCGTCGTGACGGGCCGCAGACGGCGCTATTACGGGGAGGAGGATGCGTTGCTCATGACCCTGGACCTCGAGGCTCGCCGCTAGAGCTCCGGCGTCTCTCACGCTCCTCGCGGCGGCGCTTCAACTCCTCCGGGGGCTCGAAAGGTTTCAGGAGAAACAGAGCCGGAACCGCGCAGGCCAGAAAAGAGACGAACAGGCCGGCGGCGATCAGAAGCTCCACGGGACCGCGGATGACGTAGATCAGAAACATCGCGAATACCACTAACGCTATAAAGGCGAAGAGCAGCGAGAAGGTCCGCATGACATCAGTATAGCCGTCAGCCATCAGCCCTCAGAAGAGGCAGGGAGTAGCGGCCATAACCTCCGGCTTAGACCGGGGACGCCCCGAGATACAATAGTGGATGAACCGATTACGAAGGTAGCTGAACTTAGATGGCTGACCGCGAAGCGATGATCCTGGCGATCGAGACCTCCTGCGACGACACTTGCGCTGCCGTCGTCGAGCCTGACGGACGCCGCGCGCTCTCCAACGTCGTCCACACCCAGACCGAGCACGGCCGCTACGGCGGTGTCGTGCCCGAGGTCGCCTCCCGCGCCCATCTGGAGAGAATAGACGGTGTGATCGAACGCGCTCTCTCTGACGCCGGTGTCGGTCTCGAAGACGTAGACCGCGTCGCGGTGACCGTGAGACCCGGGTTGATCGGGGCGCTCCTCGTCGGGGTCGCCGCCGCCAAAGGCGTAGCCTACGCCCGCTCGCTCCCGCTGGTTCCGGTGAACCACCTCGAGGGGCACGTCGCCGCCGCATACCTGGCGGAACCGGATCTCGAGCCGCCGTTCGTGGCTCTGATCGCCTCGGGGGGCCATACCGCCCTCTACTCCGTGGATAGAGAGCACCACATGCACCTCCTCGGAGAGACCCTCGACGACGCCGCTGGTGAGGCCCTGGACAAGGGCGCCCGCATGCTGGGCCTGGGCTTCCCCGGAGGACCCGCCCTGCAGATGGCTGCGCAGGGCGGAGACAGGACCCGCTATGAGTTTCCCGTCGCGCTGAAAGCCAGAGACAACCTGGACTTCAGCTTCTCCGGTCTGAAGACGAGCCTGCTCTACAGGCTCAAGGAGCTGGGTGAGGAGCGGACCCGCGAGGAGCTGCAGCACCTCGCCGCAAGCTACGAGGCAGCCGTCGTCGAGGCCCTCGTCCGCAAGCTGCTGCGCGCTGCCGAGATAGGGGAGTCGCCGGCCATCGTCGTCGCCGGGGGGGTCGCCGCCAACGCACTTTTGCGCCGTACGCTGGAGGAGGAATCGTCTAGGCTGGGAACGAAGCTCGTGATACCACCACCGGATCTCTGCACGGACAATGCGGCCATGATCGGGGCCGCCGCTCCCCACACGCCCGCCGTCGCCTACCCTCACTACCTGAGCCTGAACGCCCGCAGCGTCTGATGGGGAGGCTCCGGCCAGCCGCCCCATCAGCATTCAGCTATAAGCAGAACTCTTCCGGAGCGAGAGGGCTTCTCTCTTCGTTTCTTCGGTCGCACGTGCGAAGACGGGCATCTCCGAGCGACATGAAGCTGACCGCTGATGGCTCTGCGGAAGGACAAGGTCTCTTTGCAGAGCGTCTTGACGCCAGGTAGTCCATCTGTGAGAGTGGAGCCCGGATTCGCCAGGAGCGGGGAGGACGTTTGACGGATTTCGGATGGACGAGGCTCGCCTACTTGCTTGCGGTTCTCTCCGTCCTATCGGCCCTCGCCCAGCTGGGAAGCCCGAGCGCCGAGCCCCGTTCCCTGGCCTCCGACCCACCGGACAAGCGGCCCGCAGATACATTTCCCACGACCGCGAACGAGCCCTACAGCCGCGAGAGCACCTCACCGCCGACGAGTGTCGCGCCGCGTGAGAAACCGTCGGCCCCTGCTGCGGCGAGGCACCTGAAGAGGCCGGGGACAGGGGGCGCCGACCGTGCTGTCTTCTACCGTCCGGCGCGCGTGGAGCCCGAGCCGGACGGCGGACCGGTCTGCGGGAACCTCGGGAGGTTTCCGGGCGGCAACAGGCTGGTCTTCCCCCTCCCCATGCAACACGCGAACTCCTACGAGGACACGTGGGGTGCGCCAAGGCCGCAGGGCGGCCACGAGGGTACGGACCTGATGGTGCCGACCGGCACGCCCGAGTACGCCGTCACCGACGGCACCGTCGTGCCGGTGACCGGCTCCAACGGCAACGGCTGGAACTCTCTGGGGGGCTACGCGGTGATGCTGAGGGCCGCCTACTCCGTAGGGCCGGTCAGGGAGGGAGACCTCTTCTACTACGCGCACCTGCAAAGGAAGAGCGCCCTGCCACCCGGAGCGAAGGTCCAGGCCGGGCAATTGCTCGGATACGCCGGCGACACGGGTCAGGGGCCGGAGGTGACGCGGGGTCTCTTCCCGCCGCACCTGCACTTCGGGTGGTACGACGCGACGGGCGCGAGGAGCTACCTGCCCTCCGGCGCCATGAACCCCTACGCGCTCCTCGAATGGATAGGAGCCGGCGGCGGCGTCCTCGGCGGGGGGATGGACGCTCGCTACTGCGAGGTCCCCCGGAGCGGCGCCCCCATCCCCTCCACCGGTGAGGATCGCTGGCCGGCCGCAAGAGAAGCCGGCGCGAGGCCCGACCTGGACACCGGCACCCGGAGGCCGGCCCCCAGTAAGGATCACTCGCCCGTTCGGCCGACCGAGCGGGCCGAAGACTCCACACGAGGAGTCCCGCGGGCCGCAGACTCGCATAACGCCCCCGCACCTGACCGCGGTAAGGCTCGCTCGCCCGTTCGCCCGACCGGGCGGGCCGAAGACTCCACCCACGAAGCCCCGCGGGCTGCGGGTTTGCCTAGCGCTCCCGCAGAGACCACGTCTGACCGGGAACCAGAACCTCCCGGACACCAGGCGTTGCGCGCCGAGCCGTCAACCCGTGATGCGGCTCCCGAGACCGACCCGGATCGCCCCCCCGCTGGCGTACAGGACCCGAAAGATAGGCCCAGCGCTCCTGTCTCCTCCCCCGAGAACGTGCCCGCCGAAGAACAGGCGCACGAAGCCGGGGGAAGCGAGGACGCGCAGAAGGACCCGAACGAGGGTACGGAGGTACAGGACCCCGCGGGAACCGGGAGAGAAGAGCCCGAAGAGGAGAAACCCGAAGAGGAGGACCCCGAAGAGGAGGAACCCGGGGGAGATACGGGCCAGCCCGATGAAGAGACCGCATCGGACGAAGACGAGACGGCGTCGGAGCCAGATGGAAACCCCGACGAAGCGGAGGCCAATAGGACGCAAGATCCCGAAGATGAGCCTCCGCAGGAGACGACGGACGCGATGACCGAGGCTACGACGCTGGAGTAGCGGGGCTCTACGCTCTGGGCGGGGAGGAGAGTATACGCTCGCGCTCCTCGCCGCCGAGAACGGTGCTCCGGGCGCACACGACGCACGTCGCGTGCAGGTTCTCGGGGTGATCCTTGATATAGACCAGCACGACCTTCTTGGGAACCAGGTACAGGATGTGCTCTGTGGGCCCTCCGCAACGCTCGCAGAAGCGCTCCTCGCGGCCCATCTCCTTAGGGATCCTGCTCAGGCTCGGTATCCGGTCCGTGCGAAAAATTCTCGGCGCGCTCACGTTTGAATTACAACCCCGCTCGGAATATACTCTCGCATATCGGCACTCTACCTACTAGAGTGCCAAACGCTGTAACGATCGCGAATCGTGTAGTTTAGCAGAGGAGGTCAATGGTGGCGCACAAGGAGCTAAGGTTCGACACGGAGGCGCGCCGGGCACTAGAGTCGGGGGTAAACAAACTCGCCGACGCGGTCAAGGTGACGCTCGGGCCCAAGGGCCAGTACGTAGTCCTGGACAGGAAGTTCGGATCGCCGACGATCACCAACGACGGTGTAACGATAGCGCGCGAGATCGAGCTCGAGGACATCTTCGAGAACCAGGGAGCGCAGCTCGTCAAGGAGGTCGCGACCAAGACCAACGACATCGCCGGTGACGGCACTACCACGGCGACCGTGCTTGCGCAGACCATCGTGCGCGAGGGCCTCAAGAACGTGGCCGCCGGCGCGAACCCCGTCATCTTGAGGAGCGGCATCGACAAGGCCGTCGAGATTGCGGTCGAGGAGATCAGGGCGCAGTCCAAGGACATCTCGGGCCGCGACGAGATCGCGCGGGTCGGCGCCATCTCGGCGCGCTCGGATGAGATCGGCAACGTCATCGCCGACGCCATAGACAAGGTCGGCAAGGATGGCGTCGTCAACGTCGAGGAGGGGCAGACCTTCGGGCTCGAGCTCGAGTTCACCGAGGGGATGCAGTTCGACAAGGGCTACCTGAGCCCGTACTTCGTCACCGACCAGGAGCGCATGGAGGCGGTTCTCGATGAGCCCTACATCCTGATCGCGAACCAGAAGATCGGGAACGTCCAGGATCTGTTGCCGGTCCTCAACCAGGTGATGCAGAGCAACCGCCCGCTGCTCATCGTCTCCGAGGACCTCGAGGGCGAGGCTTTGGCGACCCTCATCGTCAACAAGCTCAGGGGGACGTTCACCGCGGCTGCCGTCAAGGCCCCCGGCTTCGGTGATAGGCGCAAGAGGATGCTCGAGGACATCGCCATCCTCACCGGCGGCGAGGTCATCACCGAGGAGCTGGGCCTCAAGCTCGAGAACACCCAGCTCAGTCAACTCGGCACCGCCCGCAGGGTCGTCATAAGCAAGGATGACACCGTCATCGTTGACGGCGGCGGCGAGGCGGAGGCCATCAAGGGCCGCATCAACCAGATCCGGGCCGAGCTCGAGACCACAGACTCGGACTTCGACAGGGAGAAGCTGCAGGAGCGGCTCGCCAAGCTCGCCGGTGGCGTGGCCGTCATCAAGGTGGGCGCGGCGACCGAGACCGAGCTCAAGGAGCGCAAGCACCGCGTCGAGGACGCTCTGTCGGCGACCCGGGCGGCGCTCGAAGAGGGCATCGTGCCAGGCGGCGGCGTCGCGCTCCTCAAGGCGCAGGATTCCGTCTCTGGCCTCGTCGAGTCGCTCGACGACGAGGAGAGGACCGGCGCGCGCATCGTCTACCGGGCGCTCGAGGAACCGATCCGGCAGATCGCCGAGAACGCAGGCGCCGACGGCTCCATCGTCGTCGACAAGGTGCGGACGCAGGGCGACACCATAGGCTTCAACGCCCTCACCGGTGAGTATGAGGACCTCGTGGCGGCCGGCATCATCGACCCCGCGATGGTCACCAGGAGCGCCTTGCAGAACGCAGCCTCCATCGGCAGCCTCATCGTCACCACCGAGGTCGTGGTGGCCGAGCCCGAGGAGGAGACGCCCGCTATGCCAGGCGGCGGCATGGGCGGCATGATGTAAGGGTCTCCGCAAGGAGATCTGCTCGAGCGGCGCCTTGCGTGGCGCCGCTCTTTTCGTAACCGTTCCATGTTTCGCCGGGGACTTAGAGAGTATATAGTGCGGCTGGCGCATGACCGAGACGGAGGGAGCGGCTCTTGGCGGGAATGGATGGGTAGGGGGCTCACCGTGATCATCGTCGTTCTAGTGGTGATCCTCCTGATCGTACTGGCTATACCGTTCGTTACGTAGGAGAGGTTCACCGAAGGAGGCGAGACATGCGGGGCGGCATTCTAAATCTGGTGATCGGGGTACTGGTGATTATCCTGATCATATACATCATCCTCCAGATCGTCTGAGAGGGGACAGGAATCTAGACCGAACGGTCGAAGAAAGGAGACGATGGGGTGTCGCTAAACACGGTGATCTACGTACTGCTGATCATTCTGGTCATCGTCGTGATCCTGGCGCTACTCGGGGTGGTCTAGGACCGCAGGAACCCGAGCCGGGCGGCTTGACCGCCAGAACGAGGCGGGGTAGCATAACCGCGATTTGCAGCGGTTAGTCGAGAGGATCATCGAAGCCCACGGAGCATGCTCTCCGTGGGCTTCGTGCTACCTGCCCGGGACGAGGGGAAAGGAGTCCTGCAACGCCTATGGACATTGAGATTGGGAAAGGAAAGACGGCGCGGCGGGCATACGGACTGGACGAGATCGCCATAGTCCCGAGCCGCAGGACCCGCGATCCCGAAGATATAGACATCTCGTGGTCCCTAGGCGAGTTGCACCTGGACCTGCCGTGCCTCGCGAGCGCCCTCGACGCCGCCGTTGACCCGGCGACGGCGGGCATCATAGGCTCTCTGGGCGGCCTCGCCGTCCTGAACCTGGAGGGTCTGCAGACGCGTTACGAAGATCCGGGACCGGTCTTCGAGGAGATAGCGAGTCTGCCGGAGACCAAGGCCACGCGCGTAATGCAGGACATCTACGCCGAGCCCATAAAGGAGGAGCTGATCTTCCGCCGCGTCCAGGAGATCAAGGACCGCGGCGTCATAGCCGCGGCCTCCCTGACTCCCCAGCGCGTCGAGCGCTACCACCGCGCCGCCATCGAGGCGGGCCTCGACGTACTGGTCGTCCAGGGGACGGTCGTCTCCGCCGAGCACGTCTCTACCAAGGTAAAGCCCCTGAACCTCATGGAGTTCGTGCCTTCGTTGAACGTGCCCGTAATAGTTGGGGGCTGCGCGAGCTACTCGACCGCGCTGCACCTCATGAGAACGGGGGCTGTGGGTGTCCTGGTCGGTGTCGGACCGGGGCGTATCTGCACGACGCGGGGTGTGATCGGGGTCGGTGTGCCGCAGGCTACCGCGGTAGCCGACGCCGCAGCGGCCCGGATGCGCCACTACCTGGAGACGGGCGAGTACGTCAACGTCATCGCCGACGGCGGGATGCGCACCGGCGGCGACGTCGCGCGCGCGATAGCCTGCGGGGCAGACGCCGTCATGCTGGGGAGTGCGTTTGCGAAAGCAGAAGAGGCGCCGGGCCGGGGCTACTCGTGGGGGATGGCGACCTTCCACCCGACCCTCCCGCGCGGCACCCGTATAAGCACGGAGACCACGGGCACCATTGAGGAGATACTCGTCGGTCCAGCTCACGAAAACGACGGCACCTTGAACCTGATGGGCGCTCTGCGCATGAGCATGGCGACCACGGGCTACCAGAACATCAAGGAGTTCCAGAAGGCCGAGGTGATGTACGCGCCTTCCCTCAGCACGGAGGGCAAGCTCGAGCAGCGCGACCAGCGCGTCGGGATGGGCGGGTAGTCTTGATCCTCGTCCTGGACTTCGGCGGCCAGTACGCGCAGCTGATCGCTCGCCGGGTCCGCGAAGCTCGAGTGTACTCGGAGCTGATCCCCTACGACACCCCGGTCGAGGAGATCAGGGCCCGCAACCCGGACGGCATCATCCTCTCGGGCGGGCCATGCAGCGTCTACGAGGACGACGCCCCGAGGGTGGAGCCCGAACTCTTTGACCTCGGCGTGCCCATACTGGGCATCTGCTACGGGATGCAACTGATGGCGCTCGTGCTCGGCGGAGAGGTGGGTGCCGTCCAGATCCGGGAGTACGGCCGCTCCGACATAGTCGTGAAGAGTCACGATGGCCTCTTCGCGGACACCCCGGACAGGCAGAAGGCGTGGACGAGCCACGGCGACGCGGTCTTCGCCGTGCCCGAGGGCTTCGAGGTCACCGCCGAGACGCCTTCGGCCCCGATTATCGCCTTCGAGGAGCGCGAGAAGGGCCGCTACGGGGTGCAGTTCCATCCGGAGGTCAGGCACACAGACTACGGGCTGGAGATCCTCAAGAACTTTCTCTTCGAAGCCTGCGAGTGCAGGCCGGAGTGGACGCCGGTCAACATCATCAACGACGCGGTCGAGAAGATAAGGGAACAGGTCGGCGGGGCGAGGGCTATATGCGGGCTCTCCGGCGGGGTGGACTCCGCGACCGCGGCGATGCTCGTCCACCGCGCAATCGGCGACAACCTGACGTGCGTCTTCGTGGACCATGGGCTACTGCGACACAACGAGGCCGAGCAGGTCGTCGAGGCGTTCGCGCAGAATTCGGACGTGCCCTTGATCCACGTCAACTCTTCGGGTCGTTTCCTGGACAAGCTCTCAGGCGTCACCGACCCGGAGGCGAAGCGCAAGATCATCGGCGAGGAGTTCATCCGCACCTTCGAGGTGGAGGCGGGGAACATCGAGGACGCGAAGTTCCTCGTTCAGGGGACCCTGTACTCCGACGTGATCGAGAGCGGAACCCGCGACGCCGCCCGCATAAAGAGCCACCACAACGTCGGGGGACTCCCGGAGGTTATGGATCTGGACCTGGTCGAGCCTCTGCGCAACCTCTTCAAGGACGAGGTGCGGGTCGTGGCCGCGGAGCTCGGGATGCCGGAGCGGCTCGTCTGGCGCCAGCCGTTCCCCGGCCCCGGGCTCGCCATAAGGGTTATAGGAGAGGTGACGGCCGAGAGGCTGGAGATCCTGCGCCAGGCGGACGCCGTGTTGCAGGACGAGATAAGAAGCGCCGGTCTCTACCGCGAGCTGTGGCAGAGCTTCGCAGTGCTGCCGGCCATACACTCCGTCGGCGTGATGGGCGACGCGCGTACCTACGCCTACCCCATCGTCATCCGGGCCGTGACTAGCGACGACGCGATGACCGCCGACTGGGCGCGCCTCCCCTACGACCTGCTCGAGCGCGTAAGCAACCGGATCATCAACGAGGTCCCTGGCGTGAACCGCGTCGCCCTGGACATAACCAGCAAGCCCCCCGGCACCATCGAGTGGGAATAGAGGCAAGCCGCCGGCTTCGCCAGGCGGCTTGTCAGCACGCTTCGGCCTTATAGAGGCCTCGCTTTCAGCTTGTAAGCGGTTCTTCTCTCCGGCCGCTCTCTGTCACGCCATCCGAGCGCTCGCACAAATGGTGTCGGGAAACGCTCGAGAGAGAAGCACCTGAAATGCTGACAAGCTGTTTAACAGAGATTTAGCGCGGAGTTTACATGGCTGAAACTACGCTGTGACCCTCTTGCCCTATCATCATGCCCTGGAAGTTGGCGGGTTCATCATTGCCGTGCGGAGAAGGGAGCAGATGGCTTGAGCGGGATCGCGTGTTCGAGGTTACCGGTAGCGACGG
>DASTQK010000382.1:0-6613 GCA_035761765.1 Rubrobacteraceae bacterium | reverse complement strand
GCTACGCAGAGGCGCTGCCGGTGGAAGACGGCTGGGCTGACGTGGTCATCTCCAACGGCGTGCTCAACCTGATGCCGGACAAAAGTGCTGCCCTCCAAGAGATGTCACGGGTTCTCAAGCCCGACGGCCGGCTCCAGATCGGGGACATCCTGGTGCAGAAGGCTGTGCCCGAGAGCGCCAAACGCAAGATAGACCTCTGGACCGGGTGAATAGCGGGGGCTCTGCTGGAGGCAGAGCTAGAGGCCACGGTCGTGGCCGCCGGTTTTGTAGGGTTCGATATCACCTGGCGCAAGGACGTCTTCAGCGGCGCACCGCAGGCGGGCAGCGCAACTAGCTTCGGAACCCTGGGCATCAACTTCCGGGCCAGGAAGGCAGCCAATGAGGAAGAGTGGGTTGCGGCCATGGCGGCGCTGAGCTGCGAGATCCCGATCGGCGCCGCGCGGCTGGAGGCCAAGAGGATCGCGGGAAGCGTCCCGCCTCCTCCAGAGAACCATGACCGCATCGCTGAGTCGAACAGGACCGGAGAGCTGCCGGAAGGGGATGCCACCGAGCTGGAAGCCGGGGCCAACCGCTGCGCTGTGGGCTAGGGTTTGGTGAGCACCGAACGGGGCTCTCCGGTCCCGCCCGTCCGTCTAGGGCTCAAGGAGAACTGGCGGCAATTCGCGCTGCTGGTCGTAGTCAACGCCTTCGTCGGCGGCATGGTGGGCCTGGAGCGCACCGTCGTGCCGCTCGTGGGCTCGGAGGAGTTCGGGCTGGTCATCAAGACGGCCATCTTCTCGTTCATAGTCGCCTTCGGGGTCGTCAAGGCTTTCTCGAACCTGATCTCGGGGACCTTTGCCGACAGATTCGGGCGCAAGAGGGTTCTGGTGGCGGGCTGGATCATAGGTATTCCGGTGCCGTTGATGATCATGTTCGCCCCCTCGTGGGGGTGGATCGTGGCCGCCAACGTCCTGCTCGGGGTGAACCAGGGCCTCACCTGGTCTACCGCGGTGATCATGAAGATAGACCTGGTCGGGCCGAGGAGTCGGGGACTCGCGGTAGGGCTCAACGAGTTCGCCGGGTACCTCATGGTGGGCGTCACGGCCTGGGTAACGGGCTACCTGGCCTCGGTCTACGGCCTGAGACCGGAGCCTTTCTACGTGGGCGTGGCGTACGCGCTCCTCGGGCTCCTGATCTCCGTCTTCCTCGTCCGGGACACGCGCGAGCACGTCCGGCTGGAGATGGAGCAACACCCTCCGGAGCCCAACCCCTTCACCTTCAGGGACGTCTTCGTGAAGACCAGCTACGGGGACCGCAACCTCTTCGCGGCCTCCCAGGCGGGCCTCGTCAACAACCTAAACGACGGCATGAGCTGGGGCGTCTTTCCCCTGTTCTTCGCCGGCTTCGGCCTCGGCGTCGAGCGCATAGGGGTCCTAAAGGCTGTTTACCCGGCTGTGTGGGGGATGATGCAGGTTGTCACCGGTCCCTTGAGCGACCGGTGGGGGCGCAAGGGCCTGATCGTGGCGGGGATGTGGGTGCAGGCCACCGGGATCTTCGTCACCGTGGCGACCCGGAGTTTCGGGTGGTGGCTGCTAGGTAGCTTGCTTTTGGGCCTGGGAACGGCCATGGTCTACCCGACCCTCATCGCCGCCGTCTCCGATAACTCCCACCCGGCCTGGCGAGCGCGATCCCTGAGCGTCTACCGGTTCTGGAGGGACCTCGGCTACGCCATCGGGGCGCTCTCCGCGGGGATCATAGCGGACCTGTTCGGCATCTCTTGGGCGATGGGGACCGTGGGGGCGCTTACCCTCATCTCCGGGGTGGTCGTCGCGCTCCACATGCGGGAGGGGGCGTAGAAACGCATCCACCTGTCCGCAGCTCATGTCCGGAACCTTGAATGTCGTGTCGGTCATCTCTCGCCCTTTCTCTGAACGAAGAACGACTACACCCTGAGGAAGCGTTCCACGGCGGTGGTGAGCTCCTCGATCTTCTCGTCCGCCTCCTCACGGTGCTCGATTGATTCCTTCACGCAGTGCTCGACGTGGTCCTTCAGCAGTATGATGCCTACTTTCTCGAGGGCGGAGACTACGCTGCCGATCTGGGTGAGGACGTCTATGCAGTAGGCTTCCTCGTCTACCATCCTCTGCACGCCGCGGACCTGGCCCTCGATCCTCCGTAGCCGGTTCTGAAGCCTCTCCTTGTCCTTCGCCTTGATGTAACCATGAGCGGTCCCCTCCGCGGGAGCCGTCGCCGGGCTTCTCTGTGTCGCGTCCACCACTTAGTCCTTTCTCTTACACCTTGGCCCGGCGCAGTCGCAGAGCGTTGCTCAAGACCGTAACGCTGGAGAGCGCCATCGCCGCCGCTGCAAGCACCGGGTTGAGGAACCCGTACTCACCGAAGACGGGGTGCAGGACCTCCGGCACGCTCCCGTCGGAGAAGAGGGGGTAAAGGACGCCTGCTGCTACGGGGATCAGGGCCACGTTATAGAAGAAGGCCCAGAACAGGTTCTGCTTGATGTTCCTGACCGTAGCCTTCGAGAGACTTATCGCCCGCGCCACCCCGCGTACGTCGCCCGAGATGAGCGTCAGGTCACCAGCCTCCATGGCGACGTCGGTGCCCGTGCCTATGGCGATGCCTACGTCGGACTGCGCCAGGGCAGGAGCGTCGTTGATGCCGTCGCCGACCATGCCTACCTTCTTGCCCTCGGACTGGAGTCTCTTTACCTCGGCGGCCTTGTCCTCGGGCCGGACCTCCGCCACGACGCGGTCCACGCCGAGCTGCCGCGCGATCGCCTCTGCGGTGCGGCGGTTGTCTCCCGTCAGCATGGCGACCTCAAGCCCCAGAGAGTGCAGCCGCTCGATAGCCTCCCTGGCCTCGTCGCGCACCACGTCCGCCACTGACACGAGGCCAGCAGGCTCGCCGTCCACGGCGACGAAGATGGGGGTCTTGCCCTCCCGCGCCAGCTCCTCGCCCTTTGAGAGAAGGCCGTCCTCGGAGACGCCCGACTCCGATAGGAAGCGCCGGCTGCCGACGAGAACCCTGCGGCCCTCGATGCGGGCGCGGATGCCGCCGCCCGAGACGGCCTCGAACGCCTCCGCCTCAGCTAGCGGGAGGCCCTGCTCCTTCGCGCCTCTGACGATTGCCTCACCCAGGGGGTGCTCGCTGCCTGACTCCGCCGACGCCACGAGCCGCAGAAGCTCTTCCTCGCTGATACCGTCCTCGACGACCACGTCGGTGAGCTCGGGCGTGCCACGGGTGAGGGTGCCGGTCTTGTCGAGCACCACCGTGTCGAGCTTGTGGGCGCCCTCGAGGGCCTCTCCGCCCTTGATCAGGATCCCCGACTCGGCCCCCTTGCCGGTGCCGACCATGATCGAGGTCGGCGTCGCGAGCCCCATCGCGCACGGGCAGGCGATGATGAGGACCGCCACAGCGTTAAGGAGCGCGAAGGTGAAGGCGGGGTCGGGACCGAGGATGAGCCAGATCAAGAACGTAGCGGCGGCTACGCCGATCACCGCAGGCACGAACACCGCGCTGATCGTATCCGCCAATCGCTGGATTGGGGCCTTGGACCCCTGCGCCTCCTCGACCATCCTCATGATCTGGCGAAGAGCGGTCTCCTCGCCGACCTTGGTCGCCTCGAAGCGGAACGACCCGCTCGTGTTCATGGTCGCCCCGATTACCTTGTCTCCCTCCCTCTTCGTGACGGGTATGGACTCGCCCGTGATCATGGCCTCGTCCACGGCCGACTCGCCCGAGAGCACCCGCCCGTCGACGGGTATCTTCTCGCCAGGCCTCACGACCACGACGTCCCCAACCTCTACGTCCTCTACGGGTACGTCGACCTCTCCCCCATCCCGCACGACGCGCGCCGTCTTCGCCTGGAGACCGGCGAGCCTCTTTATCGCCTCGTTGGTACGTCCCTTCGCCCTGGCCTCGAGCAACCTCCCCAGCAGGATGAGCGTGATGATGAGCGCCGAGGTATCGAAGTACACGTCGGCCCTCCCGGCCGCGAAGAGCTGCGGCGCAAACGTAGCAACCGCGCTGTAGAGGTAGGCCGCACTGGTGCCGATTACCACCAGCGTGTTCATGTTGGCCTGCCCGTGCTTTAGAGCGGCCCACGCCCCCCGGTAGAACCGCCACCCAGCCCAGAACTGCACCGGCGTGGCAAGGAGGAGCAACCCGGCGTTGAGCCACCCCATCGGAACCGGGAGCATTAACCCGAACATGTGCGGCAGGCTGCCGATCAGGATAAGAGCCGTGAGCGCCGCCGCGAGGAGGAAGTCGACCCTGAGCTTCCTGTACTCGCGCTCGTGAGCGCCTTCTGAAGACTCATCTTCATCCTCACGTATTACGCCGTACCCGGCCTCCTCGACGGCGGTCTTCACATCTCGTAGCTCCACCGCCCCACCGAGGTACTGCAACGTTGCCCTCTCGCTGGCCAGGTTGACATTCGCTTCGAGAACGCCAGGCACCTTCTTCAGGGCACGCTCGACCCGCCCAACGCAAGAAGCGCAGGTCATGCCCGTAACACCGAAAGACGCCTCCCTTACGTCTGCCCCGTAGCCCGCACCTCTTATGGCCTCGATGAGCTCGTCGGGACCCGTCACCTCCGGATCGTAGACGACGGTCGCCTTCTCGGCAGCGAAGTTGACGCCCGCCTCGGCGACACCTTCCTTCTTCGAGAGGACCCGCTCGACCCGACGCACGCAGGACGCGCACGTCATCCCGGTTACCGGGATAGTGATCGTATCCTTGGTCTGCTCGCCCACCGACGGAGCTCCTCTCTATACGCATTTTACCATACCCCCCTATCCTATAAAGATAGGAACCGGTGTCAAGGCTGCGCGGAGAAATTACCCGCTCAGAAGCTGTTCGCCACCTCGATCTCCTCGAGGTAGCCTTGCGTCAGTTTGATCTCGGCGGACTGCTCGTCGATGATCTCTTGCGCGAGCCTCTTGAGCCCGGGGTGCCCGGCCTTATCCAGCGCCACTTCTGACATGACGATAGCCTGTTGGTGATGAGGGATCATCAGGAACGCGGCGTCGGTGGCGTCTGTACTGGCCGTCCCGAGCATCGAGCCGCCCATCATGCCGCCGGGTGTGCCGTAGGTTCGTCCGGCGTTGGGGTACCATTCGTCGCGCCACTCCTGCATTTGACCTATCTGCTCGGACTGGCTCTTCTGGATGTTCTCGGCGCGCTCATAGAACTTTCGTACAGGAGAAGATCAAGCTTCGATCAAGGTTGTCCGCCGGGAGTGGAGGGCAAGGTGAAGGCGAAGGTCGCTCCCTTGTCCGGGCCCTTGCTCTCGGCCCAGATACTTCCACCCATCGCCTCGACTAGCGCCCGGGAGATCGCGAGCCCGAGCCCGGAACCGCCACCCTCCCGTGACCTGGATTTCTCGACCCTGTAGAACCGCTCGAAGACGCGCGGCAGGTGCTCGGCGGCTATGCCGACGCCGGTGTCGCTGACCCTGAAGAGAACGTTGTCGTCCCGGGTTTCGACCTCCACGCTGACCCTGCCCCTCACAGGGGTGTGGCGCAGAGCGTTACCGAGGAGGTTGGTGAGCACCTGCACGGTCCGGTCTGCGTCCGCCAGGACCGGTGGAGCCATCTCGGATACCGTGCTCTCGAGCCGCACACCCTTCTCTGCGTACAGGGGGAGCATGCCCTCCACGGCGCGCCCGACGAGCTCTCGAGGGGAAGCGGGGACCAGATGAAGGTCGAGACGGCGGGCCTCGGCGCGGGAGAGCCTGCTGAGGTCGTCCACCAGGCGCCGCATCCGCTCGGCTTCCGCGTACAAGAGTGCCCAGGTCTCTTCGGAGGGCTCGACCACGCCGTCCATGAGACCCTCCAGGTACCCCTCAAGGGCGGAGAGGGGCGTGCGCAGCTCGTGGGAGACGTCGGTGATGAACTCCCTCCTGCGCTGTTCGGTCTCTTCGAGGGTGGCTGCCATGGCGTTGAAGCTCTCGGAGAGTGCGCCGAGCTCGTCGTCCGCGCCCGCCGGCACCCGCTCGTCGTAGCGCCCGGCCGAGATGCGGCGGGTAGCCTCCAGCATACGGCGCACAGGGCTCGTGATCCTGCGCGCAACGAAGAGGCCGGTGATGGCAGCGGTGGCTGTGGCCATGAGCGCTGCGACGAGCATTGAGTAGAGGAGCGTACGTCCGAAAGCCTGCGAGACCGACTCCATCATGCCCCGCATGTCCATCATCCCGCTTCCCCCCATCATCCCGGTCATCATTTTGCCGAAGATGAGCGGCGCGACAATCGATACGGCAACGAGGAAGGTAAGAGTGCCCACGAGGGCGACGAGGGCATGAGAGGCGAATAGCTTGGCCCGCAAGCCAGAGAAGAACTCGCGGCTCATCTTCTGACAAACCTGTATCCCACGCCGCGCACGGTCTGGACGTAGCGTGGGTTTGCGGAATCCTCTTCGAGCTTCTTGCGGAGGTTTGCCACGTGCACGTCAACTACGTGATCGTCGCCGAAGTAGTCCTCTCCCCACACGCGCTCCAGGAGTTGCGAACGGCTGAAGTCGAACCCGGGCCTGGAAGACAGGATGGCGAACAGGTCGAACTCCAGGGCTGTCAGGTAGACCTCGCGCTCGCCCAGCCACACCCGTCGCTGGCCTGGGTCTA
>DASTQK010000381.1:0-3648 GCA_035761765.1 Rubrobacteraceae bacterium | reverse complement strand
ACAGAGGACGTCGACCGCTCCGTAGCGGCGATCCTGCGCGCCGCCAGCTAAAGTACGGCCAGCGGGGACAACGCCCGAGGGTTCGCTCGACCGTCACGCCGGGCGAGGAGCCAGAGGTGGCGCTGGTCTGGCCGTTAAGTGGTGGTTGGACCCCTCTGGGTCCACATGCAAAGGAGGTTTCCGAAAGCTACAGGCGGCCAAGGTCTCACAGACTAATGCCTCTGGGCTCGCCGCCGAACACCGTCCACCGAGCCAGACGAAACTGAACCTGAAAGTCCGCTGAAGACTTCACGCGCCACCACCAGGCTTCGATTCGGGCTCAAGTCTCCTGCCGGTTTCAGGCATAAGTACGCTGGTCTGGTGTGCTGAAGGCATAGCGCGACCTCTGGTCGAGGTGTAGGTGTACGCGAGCTTCGGCTCGACGAGTAGCTCGAGCTGACGTGCAGGTCTAGGTCGGTAGATCTTGCTGGCAGATGCCGCTGGGAGGTACCCTCGGAGAATATGGCGCGCATCCCTATGAATGCACGGTACGCCCGAGCCGGACGTCTTGGAGAAGACGCGGTCGGGGAGATCACTACTGGCCATAAGGGTGCGTCGAAGCGGATTGTGGCACCCGCGCACCCGTGTGGAAAGGCGATTGGCGGACCGGGGGAGGCGGCATGAGCCGCCTGACGAGTCGAATCGAGGCCCTGAGGCACCGCCGGGGACGGACAGAACCCTATCCCATCCTCAAGCTGCTGACGACTGACGACCTCACACGAGCACTAGTCCTTGTCGAGCGGGGCGGGGTGCTGCCCAATGGCGAGGTGAGCAAACCCGAAGTCTACCGGCAGGCCTCGCGTGAGGAACTTGAAGCCCTGGAGCGCTGGGCCGAGCTGTGCGGGGAGCCGCTCGACCCTTTAGAGGCAGCCGAGGAGCTTCTGGATCGGATGGGCGAGGCCTACGGTTGGCGCTCTTGGGAGGCCTATGGTGCCGCGCTGCTGCGGGAGCGCCTCGAGTTGCCAGGCGCGAGTCCCTGGCTTGTCGAGAAGACTGCAGAGGCCGTAGCGGCGTTCTACGCCGAGCTTGCGGAGCACGGTAACCAGCCGCGCCACCCCGCCTTACGGGGCGCCGTGCGCCGCCTCGAGCGCCTGAGGGAGATCGTGTACGTCCGATCCAACGCCGAGACGGGATTGCAGTCGAAGGATGTGTCTAGGTCATGATCTTCACAGAAGTCCAGGCCAGCTTTCCGATCCGTTCTGCGTTCCCGGAGCACAGAGTTTGTCGCTTTCCCTTTGCTATCCTTTGTCGGCAATGGTGGCGCGGTGCTTCCGCCCAGGGGAAGCTCGTCGCGCAGAAAGCGGGGAGCACGCCATCGCCGATTTGCGGCTTGCTGACCTGATCTCTGCTCTCTCTCAGGTCACTGATCTGGGTATGGGCCAGCCTCCCGAGGAGGCAATCCGCTCGTGCCTCCTGGCCGTCGCCCTCGCCCGCCGAATGGACCTCAGCGAGCGAGGTGTCGTCGGCGACATCTACTACACGACGCTACTGCAACATATCGGGTGTACCGCCTATGCCTACGAGACGGCTGCTTTGCTCGGGGGTGACGATATCGCCGTAAGAGCCGACGGTGCCAAGATCGATTCCGCAAACCCGAGGGAGGCGCTCCGCTTCTTGATGTTCGAACTCGGCAAGGGCGCGGCGCCCCTGCGTCGAGCGCGGGCCGTGATCCTGGCCATCAGCAAGGGACAGAGGTTTGACGAGGAGCTGGCCCGCTCCAACTGCGAGGTAGCGGTCCATGTCACTCGACGACTAGGCTTGGGTGCCGGAGTCCAGCGTGGCTTGAATGAGATCTACGAGCGCTGGGATGGCAAGGGCAATCCGCAAGAGCTATCCGGCGAAGACATAGCCGTGCCGGCGCGCTTCGCCCAGGTCGCGAGCCAGGCCGTGCTCTTCAGCCGGCTAGGCGAGCTGGAGCTCGCCAGCGAGGTCATACGCCAGCGGGCTGGTACTGCGCTAGATCCATCCATCGCCCACGCGTTCTTGCGTCATGCTCGCGAGCTACTCGCGGAGATCACCTCCACCGATGCATCCATCGCCGTCATCGAAGTCGAACCCGAGCCCCACCACCAGATCACGGAGGCCGGCATCGACGCAGTGGCGCGAGCCTTCGCCGACCTGACCGACCTGAAGTCGCCCTTTATGCACGGGCACTCGGTCGGGGTGTCGGAGCTCGCGGAAGCCGCCGCGACCAACCTTGGCTTCTCGGATGGCGAGGTCACCCGTGTCCGCCGCGCGGGCTTCTTGCACGATCTCGGCCGCAGCGGTGTGCCCAACGGGATCTGGGACAAACCCGGTCCGTTGACTGCAAGCGAATGGGAGCAGGTACGGCTCCATCCTTACCACACCGAGCGAATCCTGTCGCGCTCTTCGGCTCTTGCTCCTTTAGCGTCCCTGGCTGGCATGCATCACGAACGCCAGGACGGCTCTGGCTACTACCGTCAGTCAACGGCAGCGATGATCCCTGGTGGCGCCCGCGTGCTCGCGGCCGGTGACGCATACCAGGCCATGACCCAGGAGCGCCCCTATCGTCCGGCGCTCACGCCAGCCGCCGCCGCAGAGCAGCTGAACACCGAAGCAGCCCAGGGCCGGCTCGACGCCGAAGCCGTCCGGGCGGTGCTGGAGGCAGCCGGACATCCGAGACCTCGCGCTCGTCTCGCCTGGCCGGCGGGCCTTAGCGACCGCGAGGTTCAGGTGCTCGGCCTCGTCGCGCGCGGCCACTCGAACCGGGATATCGCGCGTCTGCTCTGGATCTCGCCGAAGACCGCCGGCCACCACGTTCAGCACATCTACGCGAAGATCGGCGTCTCCACCCGCGCGGCAGCCGCTATGTTCGCCATGGAGCACGACCTGGTGCGCAAGTAGAGCGATAAATAGGGCGAACGCCCGATGCCGACTCGGCGGCAAGCTGCCACAGTCACTCACTACCAGACCATCCAGGCGCGGTGGAACAAGAGGAGGTAGGGTAATGGGCAGCTTGGAGACGGTTACCTCGAGAGATGGCACTCCCATAGCCTACGAGCGTGGCGGTGAGGGTCCGCCGTTGGTTCTGGTGCATGGCACAACATCGGACCACCTGACATGGGAGCCCGTCCTGCCCGAACTGCAGGAACATTTCACCGTCTACGCCATAGACCGGCGAGGCCGCGGTGAGAGCGGCAACGGTGACGGCGCTGGCTATGACATCGAGCGCGAGTTCGAGGATGTCGTCGCGGTCATCGACTCCATAGATGAGCCGACGGACCTGTTCGGGCATTCGTACGGGGCTATCTGCGCGCTGGAGGCCGCTCTGCGCAGCTCTCACGTACGCAGGCTCATACTCTACGAGGGAACCTTCCCCGTTCCCAAAGGGACACGGACGTATGCTTCCGAGGCCCTGGACATGGTCCAGTCGCAGCTTGAAGCGGGTGATGAGGAAGGTGCACTTACGACCTTCTACCGGGGCATCGTGCTGATGTCGCCCGAGGAGATCGACATGATACGCTCGCTTCCCATCTGGCAGGCCCGGATGGCCCTGGCGCCCACGATTCCTCGCGAGATGCGTGCGTTCGAGAGCTACGTCTCCAGCTTCGATCCCGCGAGGCTGGGCAACCTGAGGGCACCGACGTT
>DASTQK010000380.1:0-7481 GCA_035761765.1 Rubrobacteraceae bacterium | reverse complement strand
CAACGTCGTCTTGACGCTAGTCGAGATCACCGGCCTCGCCCTGATCATCATTATCGGGGTGACGGCGCTCGCGAGCGGGACGGGGGACCCGGGGCGGGCCTTCGAGTTCAAGGAGGGAACGAGCGTGATGACCGCTCTCCTTGCCGGAACGGTGCTCGCCTTCTACGCCCTCATCGGCTTCGACGACTCGGTCAACGTAGCGGAGGAGACCCAGCACCCGAGCAGGAACTACCCGCGCGCCATCTTCGGGGCGCTGCTGCTGGCGGGTGTGGTCTACCTCCTCGTCACCTTCACCGCCTCGATGGTAGTACCCACCGCCACGCTCGCCGAGTCGAGCGGGCCGCTGCTCGAGGTCGTGAAGGCCGGCCCGATAGCCATCCCGCTCAAGATCTTCGCGGCCATCGCGCTGCTCGCGGTCTCCAACGGGGCGCTCATCAACATGATCATGGCCTCCCGGATCGTCTACGGGATGGGTGATCAGGGCGTGATGCCCACGGCTTTCTCGAACGTCCATCCTGGCCGCCGCACGCCGTGGGTATCCATCGCCTTTACCTCGGTCATAGCCCTCCTGGTACTGATCACGATCGGCCGCAACGACGAAGCTTTGAGCACTCTGGGCAGCACTACGGTCGTGCTGTTGCTTATCGCGTTCGTGATGGTGAACATCTCCGTACTCGTGCTGCGCCGCGACGAGGTTGGTCACGAGCACTTCCGGACTCCGACCGTCTTCCCCGTCCTCGGCGCCGTGATCGCTGCGGGGCTCCTGATCTACCAGGCGGTAAGCGATGTTACCGTCTTCGGGCTGGCTGCGGTGTTGCTGGTAGTCGGGGTCGTCCTCTACGGCGTCAACCTCCTGGTGAAGCGGAGCCTGGACCAGGAGTCGCCCGAGGCCAGATAGCGCCCGGCGAGAGCGGGGTACGGTGGACGGCTCCCGAACGCGGGAGAGACGATGAACGGGCTAATCAAAGGGGTGCTCGCGGCCGGCGGTGCCGCAGCCGCCGCGGAGTTGGCTCGGCGGGCTTTGCGGAGCGGCAGGCGGTACGAGCCCTGGGAGAGGGCGCCGTACGGGGACTTCCCGAACCGCGTCCTGATTGTGGGGGGTGGGTTCGCCGGCTACAAGGCGGCGGAGACGCTGTGCAAGCTGACCAGGGACCGCGACGACGTGGGGGTCATGGTCGTCTCCAGGGAGAACTACTTCACCTTCTGGCCGATGCTGGCCAGCGTCATAAGCAGCGACGTGCAGACCCAGAACGTCGCGCAGCCCTTGAGGCGAGCCCTGATCCGGCTCGGCGCCAGCTTCCGGCGGGCCGAGCTCGACGGCGCGGACCCGAAAAAACGTATCGTGACGGCCGGTGGGAGGGAGTTCCCCTACGAGCACCTGGTGCTGGCTCTGGGCGCGGAGCCGGCCTACTTCGGAATCCCTGGCGTGGAGGAGCACTGCATCAGCATAAGGGGCATCGATGCGGGCGAGAGGATCTGCAACCGCGTCATCGAGCGCTACGAGGAGACGACGCTCGAGGGTGAAGTACCGGCGTCCAGGCTCACCTTCGTCGTCATAGGCGGCGGCGCAACGGGGGTCGAGGTCGCCTCGGAGCTGCACAGCCTCGTCCACGACCTGCTCGTCCCGGACTACCCGAACATAGACCCGCACCGCGTACGCATAATCCTCGTGGACGCGAACAAGGAGATCCTCAAAGAGCTCGACCCCGCCCTCAGGCGCGTGGCGCGCAAGAAGCTCGCCGACCTGCGCATCGAGGTGCTCAACAACGTCAGGGCAAGGGAGGTGACGGCGCAGAAGGTTATCCTGAACGACGGGCGCGAGATAGCGGCCGAGAACGTGATCTGGACCGCTGGCGCCCGCGCGAGCGTGAAGCTGGACGACCTTCCCTTTCCCCACGACGAGCGCAAGGGTCTGGAGGTGGACCGCTTTATGCGGGTCGTGGGACACGATAACATCTGGGGTATAGGCGACAGCGCGGCGACCGTGGACGCGAGCGGCAGGCCGGTGCCGCCGAACGCGCAGGCTGCGGTCCAGGAGGGCGAAGCCGTAGCCAGGAACGTGCTGGCCGTCATAGACGGCGAGGAGCCCGAGCCCTTCAGGTACAGGCCCTTAGGGCAACTCGTGGAGATGGGGAGCGAGTTCGCCGTCAACGAGGTCATGGGCATAAGGTTCAGCGGCTTGGTGGCCGCGCTCTTCTGGCGGGTGACCTACCTCTACAAGCTCGAGAGCCCCAACAGTCGCGTCAGGATCGCCGCCGACTGGCTACTCGACCTGTTCTACGATCCACCCGTCACCCAGATCCGGCGCTAGAGCATCCTTGCGCCCTCTCGTCCGTCTCCTTAGGATTACCCGTCGTGAGCTGCAACCTGCGCCTGCTTATCTCCTGCCCGGACAGGAAGGGCCTGATCGCCGCCCTCTCCTCGTTTATCGCGATGCACGACGGCAACATCCTCTCGGCTGACCAGTACGTGAGCGATAGTGGCACCTTCTTCATGCGGCTGGAGATAGAGGGTGAGGGCTTCGGCCTCGCTCGAGACGAGTTCGCGGGTGCCTTCGCCCCGCTCGCCCGCAGGCACGACATGGACTGGCGTTTGTCGCACACCGGCACACCCAAGCGCATGGCGATACTGGTCTCCCGCTACGACCACTGCCTCATAGACCTCCTGTGGCGCTGGGACTCTGGAGAGCTCGAGGCCGAGATACCGCTCGTTGTCTCCAACCACCCCGACCTCGCCTCGCGAGCGGAGATCTACGGCATCCCCTTCCATTATCTGCCTCTCACGCAGCAGACAAAGGCGCAGCAGGAAAGCAAGGTCCTGAACCTACTCCGCGAGCAACAGGTAGATCTCGTGGTTCTCGCCCGCTACATGCAGATCCTGACGCCGACGTTCGTCGGCGCCTATCCGAGCGGGATCATCAACATACACCACTCGTTCCTCCCGGCCTTCGCCGGCGCCGATCCCTACCGCCGGGCCCACGAGCGGGGCGTCAAGACCATAGGCGCTACCGCCCACTACGTAACGGAGGAGCTCGACGCCGGTCCCATCATCCACCAGGACGTAGTCCACGTTACCCACCGCGACACCGTCGAGGACCTGGTGAGGGTCGGTCGCGAGGTCGAGCGGCGCGTCCTGGCCCGTGCTGTGCGCTGGCATCTGGAGGACCGGATACTCGTAGATGGCAACCGCACCGTTGTCTTCGAGTAGAGAAAACCGGGGTGCCGGATGTTGGGGTTACGGGCTTTCCGCCGATCACTGGGCCGCCCGCGCCTCGTAAAGGGCTATTCGTCGGTTTAAGATAGCGAGTCGATGCGCAGAGGTCCGACAAGGAAGTTCTCCACTACCCCCGGCACCCGGGACATCCTGCCGCCGGAGTCCACGCGGCTCCTGGACGTCCAGGCAAAAGTTCTGGAACGGTTCAGGCTGCACGGGTTCCGGGAGGTGATCACACCCGCGCTCGAGTATTCGGAGGTGGTCGAGGAACCGAAGCTCCGCGACGCCTCGTTCAAGCTCTTCGACCCGGACAACCAGATGCTATTGCTCAGGCCGGAGATGACCACCCCGATCGCGCGTCTCGTCGCCCAGCGTCTGAGCAACGCCCCCACGCCGCACAAGCTCTCCTACAGCCTGCCAGTCTACAGGCGAACCGGGGTCGGCCACGGCCAGAGCGCGGAGTTCCATCAGGCCGGTGTCGAGGTCGTCGGGTCCACGAGCCCCGGAGAAGACGCAGGGACCGTCGCCCTGCTCATAGAGGCGCTGCAGAGCGTGGGCCTTGGCGCCTCGCAAGACTTCGTAGTAGTGCTCGGCCAGACGGCCTTCTACGAGGGGTACCTGCGCCGGGTCGCCCCCAGGGCCGCATCCGGGCTGCTCGCGGCACTCGCCGCCAAAGACCTCGTGCGGGTCGATGAGATCTCGGAGGGTCTTTCCGATGGGGCTCCGGGGGTTCGTGAGATACCCCGCATCGTCGGCCCCGCCACGGACGCCTCGGTGCTAAAGAGGGCTGAACGGTACGCGGAGGGCGAGGCGGCGACGGCGCTCGAGAACCTGAGGGATATCCTCTCGCACCTCGACGCCTGCGGGCACCTTCGCTCTGTGATGCTGGATCTCGGCCTGACCGGGCGCCACAACTACTACACCGGCGCGGTCTACGAGGTCTACGCCAGGGGGCTCGGCTTCACCGTGGCCAACGGTGGACGCTACGACAATCTGCTGCGGCGTTTCGGCGAGCCGCTCCCCGCTACCGGGTTTGCGATCTCCCTAGAACGCCTTATCTCGGTCCTGCCGGAGAAAGAACCCTCGCCGGCGCTCGTCCTGATCGGCGCTGGCGTCGAAGCTACCCGGGTAGCCACGGAGCTTCGCTCCTCCAGCGTCCCGGTCCTGCACCTGGCCGAGGACCTCGCCCTGGAGGCAGCCTTAGCGTACGCCCGCTCGGTCGATGCCGCCTGGATCGCCTACCCGGCACCCGAGGGACTGAAGCTCGCGCCGGCCCGGGCCGGTGGTGATTTCGAGCTCACCCCGACCGAGAAGGTAGCCGGAAGGGTGCTCTCGTGAGGGGGCTGCGGGTAGCGGTGCCGAAGGGCGCGATCTTTGAGGACGCGCTCGTGGCGCTCGGCGGGGCAGGGTTGCCCGTCGGGGTGCTGCGGGAGAACGGACGCAGGCTTTTCTACCAGGCCGAGGGTATCGAGTTCATCGTCAGCCGACCTTCGGACGTCCCCGTCTTCGTCGAGCACGGCGCGGCTGACGTCGGGATCGTCGGCAAGGACGTCATCGAGGAGCAGCGGCCCAACGTCATGGAGCTCAGGGATCTCGGGAGCGGGGCGTGCCGCATGATCCTGGCTGCGCCGCGAGGTAGGGCCGAGGAGGTACAGAGGGCCATCTCCCACGCGGAGGTCGTCCGCGTGGCGACCAAGTTCCCGAACACCGCCCGACGCTACTTCGAGTCTCTGGGCAGGCAGGCAGAGATCATCGAGCTCCACGGCTCCGTCGAGCTCGCCCCGCTCGTCGGCCTCGCCGAGTGCATCGTTGACCTCACCGCTACCGGGACGACCCTGCGCGAGAACGACCTGCTGGTTCTCGATGAGATATCGCGCTCCACCGCGCGCCTGATCGCCAACCGCGGCTCCTACCGCCTCCACCACGAGGAGATAGCCGCGCTGCTCGATGCTATGCAGGAGAGCCTGCGTGGTTGAGAGGCTCGACGCCCGCGGGATGAGTTCTGAGGAAGTCGTCCAACGGCTCAGGCGCCCGGGCGGGTTCCTCTCCCCGGAGGTGCGCGATGCAGCGCGTCGCATCGTGGAAGACGTACGCGCGAGGGGTGACGAGGCGCTGCTAGAGTACACCGAGCGTTTCGACGGGGTGCGGCTGGATCGGCTCCGGGTGCCCCACAGGGAGATCGAGACCTCGCGCGCGGCCCTCCCGGCGGAGCTAGAGGAGTCCTTCCAGAGAGCCTTCGAGAACGTGCGAGCTTTTCACGAACACGAGCTCGACTGCTCGTGGGAGATGAGCCGCAAGGGCGCAAGGCTGAAACAGCGGGTTCGCCCGTTGCGCAGAGTCGGCGTCTATGTACCCGGCGGGCACGGCGCCTACCCGAGCACGCTCATGATGGCGGCTATACCCGCTCGGGTAGCCGGAGTGCGGGAGGTCTGCGTCTGCGCTCCGCCCGGTCCGGACGGACGGGTGAGTAGCCGGGTGCTCGCCGTCGCCGGGCTGCTGGAGCTGGACGAGGTCTATGCGCTCGGGGGAGCGCAGGCGGTGGCGGCGATGGCCTACGGGACGGAGGCGATCCCGCACGTAGACAAGATCGTAGGTCCCGGCAACGACTACGTGACCGCGGCGAAGCTCGAGGTCTTCGGCGCCGTGGGGGTGGACGCGCCGCAGGGTCCGAGCGAGGTCGTGGTAATAGCCGATGCCTCTGCCTTCCCCGAGAGAGTTGCGCGCGACCTACTGGCGCAGGCCGAGCACCTCTCTGGCGCCTCGGCCATCCTCCTCACCCCGCATGTGGGGCTCATGGAGGGCACCGCGCCGCTTCTCTCCGGCGGCCCAGCCGAGCTCGTTACCCTGGTTCGCGTACAAGATATCGAGCAGGCGGTGGAAATCTCGAATCTCTACGCCCCGGAGCACGCGCACGTGATCTGCGAGGACCAGGAGGCGATCCTCGAGGACCTCGAGGCGGTGGGGATGGTCGCCGTCGGCGACATGAGCCCGGTGGCGCTTGGAGACTACGGTGCCGGCCCATCGCACGCCCTGCCGACGGGCGGGACGGCGGTCTGGGCATCAGCTCTGGGTACCCACGACTTCACCGCCCGCACCAACTACATCCATTACACTGGCGATGCCCTCGCGTCGTTCGGTCCGCACGTCGAACGTCTGGCGCGTCTGGAGGGCTTCGAGAACCACGCCCGTAGCGTCGCGGTGCGATTGCGGAGAGGATGACGGTCGGTAGAATTGCTGAGGACTGAAGGCTGGGAGTACGATGGCGCGTAAGAGTAGAACGGAGCGTGAGACGGGGGAGACCTCCGTGAGGGTCGAGCTCGAGCTGGACGGTTCGGGGAGGGCTGAGGTCTCGACGGGCGTCGGGTTCTTCGACCATCTCCTGCACCTGCTCGCGCACCACTCCGGCATGGACCTGCGCGTCGAGACTAAAGGCGACACGTGGGTGGACGACCACCACACCGTCGAGGACACGGGTCTGGTGTTGGGCCGAGCCTTCGACGAGGCTCTTGAGGACCGCTCGACCCTCACGCGCTTCGCCGATGCGAGCGCGCCGCTCATAGAGGCGCTCTCGAGTGCCGTCGTGGATCTCGGGGGCCGCAGCCACCTCACCTGCAACCTCGGTCCCATGCCAGAGAAGATAGGGACCTTCGACACCGAGCTCTTCCCCGAGTTCCTCCGTGCCTTCACCCAGTACGGGCGATTCACCCTGCACCTCAACTGCCACTATGGCGAGAACGCCCATCACAAAGTCGAATCAAGCGTGAAAGCGATGGCCCTCGCGCTTCGGGCTGGAGTCTCCCCGAGGATCAGCGGCAGCGCTTCTACGAAAGGGGTCATCGATTAGCTCTCGATTTTCAGCACTCAGCCAGACGACGGCTCGGGATGTGACTTCGTTTGCGCAGCCGTTCTCTGCGCCGATCCTCTGGGTTAGCCCACCGATGCGTTATCTGACCCGAGCAGCGAGAAGCTGATGGCTGAGAGCTTGGCCGTAGCCGTAATTGACTATGACGCCGGGAACACGTTCTCGGTCACGCGGGCGCTGGAGAAGGTGGGGGCGAGGGTGGAACTCACGGCCGATCCCGGGAGAGTATTGCAGGCAGACGCGGTGGTACTGCCGGGTGTGGGCGCGTTCGGAGATTGCATGACGAAGCTTGCCGAGAGGGGGATGGACGAGGCCTGCCGCGAGGTGTACGCGGGCGGCAGGCCTCTTCTGGGGGTGTGCGTGGGGCTGCAGGTGCTCTTCGAGGGGTCCGAGGAGTCGCCGGGAG
>DASTQK010000379.1:0-5585 GCA_035761765.1 Rubrobacteraceae bacterium | reverse complement strand
GGTATGGCGGTCTCGCTGAGCGTCGCCCTGCCAGATCTGGCACGGGATATCGGTGCCACGCAGGCACAGCTGCAGTGGATCGTGAACGCCTACGCGGTTGTGTTCGCGGGATTACTGTTGCCGGCGGGCACCCTGGGAGATCGGCTCGGACGCAAGGGAGTGCTGATGGCCGGGCTGCTCCTCTTCGGGGTGGCTTCTGCGGGGGCAGTCTTCGCGGATAGCCCGGGCGCGCTGATCGCGCTCCGGACCGTCTCGGGGGTGGGTGCGGCGATGATCATGCCGATGACGCTCTCTATAATCACGAGCGTATTCCCTCCCGGGGAGCGCACCGGTGCAGTGGGGGTGTGGGCTGGGGTGGCCGGGGCGGGCACGTTCGTCAGCCTCCTAGTCTCGGGCGCTTTGCTGGAGTTCTTCTCCTGGGCTTCGATCTTTGCCCTGAGCGTGGTGCTGGCCGCCCTCGTGATGGTGGGTACCGCGGCGGTAGTGCCGACCTCCAGCGACCCCGAGCACGCATCTTTGGATCCCCAGGGCGCTCTTCTGTCCCTCGCGGGCATCTCGGGGATAGTTTTCGCCATCATCGAAGGACCCGCGCTTGGCTGGGCTTCCGTGGCGGTAGTGGCGGCCTTCGGCGTGGGCGTGCTCGCTCTGGTCGCCTTCTTGTTCTGGGAGCTGCACACCATGAGGCCCATGCTCGACCCGAGGCTCTTCCTAGTGCGCCCTTTCTCCGCGGGGACTCTCTCGATCACGATGAGCCACGTAGCGATCTTCGGGCTCTTCTTCGTCGCGCTGCAGTACTTACAGCAAATCGCGGGCTACTCGGCACTTCTCTCTGGGCTCGCCGTCTTGCCCATGGTCGCCGCCTTCGCGCTCTCGCCCGCATCAGCCCACCTCTCCGAGCAAGTCGGTCCGGGGCCGGTGATCGCCGGAGGACTCGCACTGGCGGCCGCGGGCCTCACGGTACTCTCCACCCTTGGGACAGGTTCGTCCTACTGGCACGTGCTGGGCGGGTTCGTCCTAACCGGGGCCGGGGTGGCTCTGAGCGCGACCCCGGCCACGAACGCCATCGTCTCCTCTCTGCCCCAGGGCAAGCAGGGCGTGGCCTCCGCCGTCAACGACCTCTCACGCGAGCTCGGAGGCGTTCTGGGAATAGCCATCTTGGGTAGCGTGCTCAACGCTGGATACCGCTCCGGCATTGCAGATGCGGCCCGCGGAGTGCCAAGGGAGGTGCTCGCTCGGGCGCAAGAGTCACTGGTCTCCGCGCTCGGGGTCGCTGGGCAGCTGGGGGGAAGAGAGGGCGAGCATCTCGCCGATGCGGCCCGCAAGGCCTTCGTCGGTGGCTTGAGCGTTTCTCTCTTGATCGGCGCCGTGATCCTCGGCCTCAGTGCCCTCGGCGTCGCCCTTCTCGTTGGCCCGGTGCGCGACCGGCAGGCGCACCTGGAGCAGCACGACCACTGACGACTTGTAAGGGCTAGTGCTCTTCGCGCGAAGGCGTAACGCCAGTGACTTACACAGACCGGGTTGCGGATGCCACAGACGTCTCGCGCGTCGTCGCGCTCGCGCGAGAGACCGGGCTGGAGCTCGCCGTCAAGAGCGGCGGCCACAGCGGGGCCGGTCACGGCACCACGTGATCGGCGTGTGAGAGCGAGGTGTAGGCCTCCATCCACGCCCGCCTTGTGTAGGACTCACGGCCCCGTTCGAGCTCGTCGATGGTATCCACCACGGCTAACCCAACCGGTCCCGTGCAGCGGAGATAAGGCTTAGCCGGTGCGAACGGAGGGCGTCCCTCAGCCAATCGAGCAGGCGCCCGCAAGCGACAACGTCCTCGCGCAAGAGGGGAGGGTGCAGCTGACGACGCTGCGCAGTTCGTCTCCCTCTTTGAGGGCCAGGATCAACTCATAGTTTACTCTAGTGTCGTTCGGGTCGGCGTCCCAGATCCACTCCAGAGCCCTGACGCCCCGCTCGCCGGCGTCTGCTCCTTCATGGGTGGTGTGGGGACGGAAGGTCTCGGCTACCCAGTCGGGGGCGATCACCACCATGCCGCCGGGCTTACAATGCTCGTAAGCCGTGTTCAGAGCCGCACGCAGATCTTCCTCTGTGGTCATGTACATGATGGCATCGTGGATCAGCACGCCGTCAAACGTCCTCCCTAGGCGCAAGGTGCGCATGTCACCCTCGAGATGTTCGAGCTCGGGGTTTTGCTTCTTGCTCTCCGCCAGCATCGCACCTGAGATGTCACTCAGCGTGAGCGTAAAGTCCCCTTTGAGGAAGCTGGCAACGTTACCGCCGCCGCTGCCCAGCTCGAGCACGGTCTTTGCGCCCTCGGCACGGAAAAGTACCTTGAAGAAGGCGGCTTCGTTCGCGTAGTCCTCGGTCGGCGAAACCAGTTGCCACCAGCCGGCCAGTTCGGAGTAGAGCCTTGGTTGGTCGGCACTCATGCTGCAACTATTCGTTTCGGAGGCTGCTCCTTCTTCCGCGCTCAACGACGCGCCTCCTTGCTTTGTCTGTAGCCCGAACGGAGAGTCTCTTCAAGGATGGGGATCTGCGGACCGCCGCGGGCATCTGGGAAGTTGGCCGGGGTGGCGCGGAAGGCTGAGTGAAGGTGCCAGCACGCCACCGCCACGACCACGAGCATGGCTCCGAGAACGGCTAGTTCCAAGGGAGCATGGTTGCGGAATGCCTCCACCGACAGGACGAGAGCCGCGAGGAGGACCATGACGAGCGAGATGCCGCGGTGGAAGCGTCCCGCCTCCGAGTGGGGCCAGGGATCCATGGCGCGCACGACCTCCCGGCCATCGTCGGAGTCTGTACACTCGGTCTTTGCGGGGCAGTGGTTGCAGATCTGGGGCCTCCCCCGGTAGCGGATGAGGCGGCGCTCGTGGTCCGCTTCGCTGCGCATGAGGATCTGATCCTCGGGGCAGATCCAGGCATCGTGCGTAGGATGGTAAGCGAACCCGGCGGTGCGGTAGCGCTCCGAGCGGGCGTGCGAGTGGCGGGCCAGGAGGTCGAGCCCGATGGCGACGCCGAGCAGGAAGATCGCGTAGCCTGCCGCGAGAAACACCTCGAAGTGGATGTTCACTGCTACTGCTCCCTCGTCCCGCTAGCTTCGGGCTCGGCGATCTCGGTGAACAGGACGTCTTCTGGCTCCTCCAGAGTTACGCGTGGAACGGTGTGGCGCACGCCGAGGTAGCAGAGGTACAGGAGTGGCAGAACGCCGCCGACAATGAACACCACGTCGCCCGGCAGGCGTATCCATTCGAGGAGGGCATTGGTCTCGTTCGTCAGGAACTCGAGCGTGCGGGCTTCGTAGTAGCCTACGCTTACAGACTGGTAGAGCTGGAGTATGCCTAGGGGAAAGAGCGTCGCGAAGCACATCCAAGCAAGCCCGATGTTGAGTGACCAGAAGCTGAACTTCGCCGCCCTCTCCGACCACCTCTCCTCCGGGATGAGGTAGCGCAAGCAGAACACAGCTAGCCCCGCGGCTAGCATCCCGTAGACACCCATCATGGCAGCGTGGCCGTGGTTGGCAGTGAGCGCGGTGCCGATCTGGTAGTAAGAGATGATCGGCAAGTTGATGAGAAACCCGAAGATGCCCGCCCCGAGGAAGTTCCAGAAGCCCACGGCGACGAGGAACATGACGGCCCAGCGGTGCGGGAACGGCGTGCGCGAGCGCGACTCCTGCCGCGCCCCGAGCTGCAGGAAGCTCCACGCCTCAACCGTGAGGAAGGTGAGCGGGATGACCTCCGCCGCCGAGAAGAAGGCCCCAAGCGCCATGTGCTCGGCGGGCGTCCCGGAAAAGTAGAGATGGTGCATCGTCCCGATCACCCCGCCCGCAGAGTAGAGCAGGATATCCAAGTAGATAACGGTCAGCGCGACTTTCTCGCGCACGACGCCGAGGAGGACGAAGATGTACGCCACCATAACTGTGGTGAAGAGCTCAAGGAAGTCCTCGACCCATAGATGTACGACCCAGAAGCGCCAGAAGTCCGCCGTAGTGAAGTGGGACTCGGGCCTCGCCAAAAGCCCCACGGCGTAGAAGGCCGGTATGGCCAGGGCAGCGAAGAAAAACAGCCACGGCATGTTGCCCATGTGCTCGCGTCGAAGTCTTCCGCGCATCCCCCTAAAGAGCATCACGACCCAGAAGAAGAGGCCGATCGAGAGCAGTATCTGCCAGAAGCGCCCCAGGTCCAGGTACTCGAAGCCCTGATTACCGAACCACGCCCAGAGGTCGCCCGTGAGGCCGAAGATTCCAGCATACTCCCCGAGGAGGCTCCCGAAGACGACGAGTGCTAGAGCGCCAAGCAACGAGTAGGCGAGGAGGCGCTGGCCCCGCGGCTCGCGCCCGGCGATCATCGGCGCGAGGAAGATGCCTGCCGCCAGAAACGAGGTCGCCACCCAGAAGATCGCTAGCTGCACGTGCCAGGTGCGCATGAGGTTGTACGGGAACCACTGCGCGAGGTCTATCCCGAAGAAACTGGCTAGATCCGCCCGGTAGTGCTGCGAAGCCGCTCCCACGAGCGTCTGTATCAAGAACAGCACCGCCATGACCAGAAAAAACCACGCGCACGCCCGCTGTGCCGGCGTGAGCGCCACGTCGCCGGGGGTGCGGAAGGAGAGGGTTGCCTGCTCGCGCCCGTGCCAGCCGAGGAAGTTCCACCTGCCGAAGGCCGCGAAGAGCAGCCCGATGCCGCCGAGGAGCGCTACCAGGGACAGCACGCTCCAGACCACGACGTTGGCGGTCGGCTCGTTCTCCACGAGCGACTCGGGAGGCCAGTTGTTGGTGTAGGTGTAATCCGTCCCCGGCCTCAAGGCCGACGCTGCCCACGCAGTCCAGGCGAAGTACGCGGTGAGCTGCCTTATATCTTCAGGATCTCTTATCGCCTCCGGCCTGAGCCCGTATCTCGTGGTAGGCTCGCCGAAGTACCGCCCGTAATGCCCCCGCAAGTCCTCGAAGGCCGCCGCCTGCGGCGCCGTGAACTCCAGCGTCCTCGTCTCGGGGTCGTAGCGGTTCTCCTTGAAGTCGGAGACGGTCTTCGCCGCCGCTCGGTCGGAGCCCTCTCCCCCATAGCTCTCGCGCACAAAGAGGGCGGAGCGCCGCAGATAATCGGCGGTGAAGTCTGGGCCGAGGTAGGCGCCGTGACCAAAGATGGAACCGTACTGCATCAGGCCGTTGCGTAGAAAGACTCCCTGACCTGCCGTGACGTCCTCGCCGGTGAAGACGACCTCACCCCCAGGGTCCACGACCCTATCAGGGATCGGCGGCTGCCCCGAATACGCCCGGTAGGCCAGAAGCCCAAGCACGAAGAAGCCGAACAAGACAACCAGCGCCACGGCCTGAACCCAACCCTTGGATACGAGCAATTCGCGCCGCCCCGACTCTCCTACCATAGCCCACCTCCACAGCCGCCAGTCCAACAAAATCGTACCCTAATTACCGATTTGGCGGGCCGGATGGGTCCCTTTCCCGACACACTTGGTCATGCCACGCGTCGCGGACGTTACGGCGAGGTCTGTGAGTCGGGTCCCTATGTCTTCTAAGCGTGGAGGATGTCGTCGCGGATGGTTACGATGCGATCGATTTCCTCCTT
>DASTQK010000378.1:0-4974 GCA_035761765.1 Rubrobacteraceae bacterium | reverse complement strand
CGCTTTTGGCCTGAAGCTCTCGATGCTGGCCGGCTACGCGCCCCAACTCGACGACTGCCTGAGCTGCTCCATCAAGCTGAACGAGGCACCCGAACCACTGTACTTCGCACCGAACCACGGGGGGGTGCTCTGCCAGGAGTGCCGCACCGTTCCAGGCGACGCGTTCCCGATGCCCCCCGGCACGCTCGAGAGGCTCAGGATCCTGATCGAATACCCTATCCGCGAGAGTCTCTCGGAGAACGGGTCCGTCGAAGGCGTCCTGCGGGTCGTCCGTGCCCACGTCCTCGCCCACGCCCCCGGCAACTCCATCTCCAGCGGGGTCCGGATCAGCGGCTCCAGACGCCTCGCATGAGCGCCCCCCCTACCTGGGCCTGCGCGCACAGCGCCGGCCGTCAGAGACCCGAGCCGCCCGACGGCGTCCGCAACGATTTTCAGCGAGACCGGGATCGCATCATCCACGCCAAAGCGTTCCGCCGCCTCATGCATAAGACCCAGGTCTTCATAGCACCCGACGGCGACCACTTCCGCACACGTCTCACCCACACGCTCGAGATGATGCAGATATCCCGCACCATAGCCCGCTCCCTGGGCCTGAACGAAGACCTCACAGAAGCGATCGCCCTCGGCCACGACCTCGGACATACCCCCTTCGGCCATACCGGAGAAGCCGCCATCTCTAGCGCCCTCGCCTCCTACAGACGGACCTTCTACCATAACGAGCACTCACTCCGCGTCGTTGATAAACTCGAGAAGAATGGGGCAGGATTAAATCTTACGTTAGAGGTTAGGGACGGCATACGTAACCATACCGGTAAGAATCATCCTTCGACGCGGGAGGGTGAGATCGTACGTATAGCGGACCGCATTGCGTATGTGAACCACGACGTGGACGACGCTTTGCGGGCTGGGATCATCTCCTGGGAGGAGTTACCGGAGGGGCCTCTCTTGGTGCTTGGGGAGAAGATGAGCGTGAGGATAGACACGCTGGTGCGGGACATGATATCCAGCTCGCGGGAACGAGGTGAGATATCTCTCTCCGAGGCGGTCTACGGGGCGCTCATGGAGCTCAGGACGTGGCTATTTCGCCACGTGTATGGTGATCCGCTCTCGCGCGAGAACGAGAAGGCCGCGGGGGTGGTTAAAGCTCTCTTCGAATACTATCTGGAGCATCCCGAGGAGCGTGCCGCGACCGATCCCGACCCGCTCGTGGAGACCGTCGACTTCGTGGCTGGCATGACGGATCGTTACGCCCTGGCGACCTACCGGCGGCTCTTTCTGCCGCGGGGTGAGATCTTTGCGTGAGGGCGGCGAGTATTAGCCGGTGTTCAGCATGCCTGAGGAGATACCCGAGACGGTGAGAAGCAGCGTGTTCAGGGTGGGCTCTCGTTCGGGGGAGCCTTGCGGGAGATTGCGGAGCCGGCGCAGCAGATTGACCTGCACGTAAGAGAGAGGGTCTACGTACGGGTTGCGGAGGCGTATGGAGCGTTGCAGGACAGGGCTATCGTCGAGCAGGTTCTCGTTGCCCGTGATCCCGAGCAGCGCATCGACGCAGGCGGCGTGCTCGTCGGAGATCCTGCGCCACAGGCGGTCTCTGATCCCGACGTCATCGACTAGTGAGACGTAGGTCTCCGCTATGCGCAGGTCACTCTTCGCGAGGGTCATCTGCATGAAGTCGACCAATGTCCGGAAGAATGGCCATCTCTCGTACATCACGCGCAGCGTGTTCAGCCCTCCGTTCCTGCTCGCGTAGCCGCCGAGCGCCGTCCCCGCGCCGTACCAGGAAGGGAGCAAGAAGCGGTTCTGGGTCCAGGCGAAGACCCACGGAATGGCGCGCAGGCTCTCCACGCTGGGGTTTTGCGCCCTTCTGGCCGGCCGGCTCCCCATGTTGAGCAGGCTGATCTCGCCGATAGGGGAGGCGCCGGAGAAGAAGTCCAGAAACTCATCGTCTTCGTATACCAGAGCCCGATACGTCTCCTGCGCCCTGCGGGACAGCTCCTCCATGGCCGTGATCCACCGGGACTCCGGCTGGTCCGGAGACCGGTCGGTGGTAGCGGAGCTCTCGAGCACGGCTGCCAGCACGGTATCGAGGTTACGCCGGGCCAGCCCGCGCATGCTGTACTTGAATGATATCACCTCTCCCTGCTCCGTTATGCGGATCCTGCCGTCGAGCGTGCCCGGAGGCTGGGCCATTATGGCCTGGTAGCTCGGGCCGCCGCCGCGTCCGGCGCTGCCGCCGCGGCCGTGGAACAGCCGAAGCTGCACGCCGTGCTCGTGCGCCACGCGCGAGAGCGCTACCTGTGCCTTGTACAGCGCCCAGTTGCTCGTCATGTAGCCAGCGTCCTTGCCGGAGTCACTGTAGCCGAGCATGATCTCCTGCAGATCTCCCATCCGCGAGAGGGAGGAACGATAGAACGGGTCGTCGAGCAGTCGCCGTAGCGCCTCAGGTGCCCGTTCGAGATCGTCTATGGTCTCGAAGAGCGGTGTAATCCTCAGATGGTTCTGCGTGCACCGGCCGCTCTCGTCCACCTCCAGCAGCCCAGCCCTGCTCGCGAGCAGTTGCACCGAGAGCACGTCGCTCGCCTGGTGCGCCATGCTCAGTATGAATGTCTCGACAGGTGGCTCCGAGAATGCTTCTGTGGCAAGCCGGATGCTCTCGAAAGTCTCGAGCACCTCCCTGGAGCCCTCCGAGACACCCTCTGAGTCAAGGGCGGCTCCATCCACCGCGAGCCGCCGCAGGAGCGACGTGCGTGCCGCCTCGTCCATCGCTGTGAGATCCTCGCCGGTCCCCCTAAACACGAGCTCGGCGACAGCCTTCACTATCCTGGAGCTCTCCTGCCGCACGTCCAGCTTCGCAAGGTGGAAGCCGAAGACCTCGGCCTGCCGGATCAGGTCCCTCAGATCGCCGTTAGCGATCCTCTCGCCTCCGTGCTCGAGGAGGCTGCGGCGCAAGATGCTCAGATCTTCTATGAAGTCCGCCACGCCCGGATACGCTGCGGGGGAGCCCGGCCCCTCGAGCGTGCGCCTCAGGCGCTCTCCTACGAAAAGGAGCTTGCGGCGGTAGATCTCGTACGGGTTCAGTCCCCGGAAGCGATCGGCAGCCTCCCCTAGCAGCCCTTCGTCCCGCTCGACGGAAGCGAGGAGCTCCTCGGAGACCCCGACGAGTCGCGCGGACTGGCTCATGTGGTCCACCAGCGAGAGCACGGAGCTCCGGTGACGTTTGAGGATCAACTCCCGGTGCAACTCGAGGGCCGCGCTGAGCGTACCGGGCCTGACGAACGGGTTGCCGTCCTGATCGCCCCCGACCCAGGAACCGAACTCGAGGACCCGGCCGACCTCCGGCGCGTCCTCTCCAAACCGGCGAGCGAGCTCGTCCTCGAGATCCCGGTACACGTCCAGGGTGGCGGAGATTAGGGGGTTCTCGAAGAAGAGCAGCGTCCGCTCTATCTCCTGGGTAACCTCGGGACGGCGGATCCTGAGCTCGTCCGTCTGCCACAGGAGCGTCACCTCCTCGGCGAGTCTCTCCTCCAGGCGTCGCCGCTCCTTCCAGGTGAGCGTCCCTGACTCGAGCGCCTCGAGCATCTCCCCGATCGCTGCGTGCTTCCGGCGGACGCTACGCCGCATCGCCTCGGTCGGATGAGCTGTCAATACCAGCCCGACGCTCATCCCGCCGAGCACCTCCTCAAGCCTCTCCGCCCCGAGTCCCTCTCCCTCCAACCGCGAGAGCGCGCTCGCCACCGAGGCACGCTGCGGAGGGTTGCTCGGGGAAGACTCGTACTGCCGGCGACGGCGGATCCTGTGGTACCGCTCGGCTATGTTGACGAGCTGGAAGTATACCGAGAAAGCCCGGACGATCTTCCGCAACTGCTCGCCGTCCAGACCCTGGATCTTCCGCCTGAGCCTCTCGTCCAGCGCCAGGTCGTAGCCAAAGCGCAGCCTCTTGCACAACAGCCGCACCTCTTCCTCGGTATCGAAGAGCTCTCGGCCCTCCTGCTCGATGAGGACCTGGCCGAGAACCCTCCCGAGCAGGTTGATGTCCCGCCGCAACGGCTCGTCCTTGGGCTCGAAGCCGACCCCGGGAGGCAGGTCGGCATACCCCGTCTGCGGTACCGTTCCTTTGTGCTCGCGGATATTCACGCTACTTAGAGTAACATTACCCCCAGCCGCACCACGAGGGGGTCAGAGAGATGTTGATGCAGAGGCACCCGGTTACACAAGGGGAGAGAGCTTGAGGATCTCCGACCGCAGCATAGAGGAGGTCCGCGAGGCGGCGAACATAGTAGAGGTCGCCTCCGAATTCACAGCCCTCCGGCGCCAGGGCACTCGCTTCGCCGGGCTCTGTCCCTACCCCGACCACTCCGAGAAGACCCCCTCTTTTAGCGTCTCCCCGGACCGCGGCTTTTATTACTGTTTCGGTTGCCAGCGGGGAGGCGACGCTATCAAGCTGGTCAGCGAGCTGAAGAACTTCTCCTTCGTGGATGCCGTCTCATACCTGGCCGAGCGCTCCGGGGTCGAGCTGCAGTTCGAAGGCACCGCAGATCTCGAAGCCTCCAGGGAGCGCAACACCCGCCGCCGTAATATCCATAAGGCGCTGGCCGCTGCCGCCGTCTTCTACCACAAATACCTCCTGAAAGCTCGGTCTCCCGAGGCCCAGAACGCTCGTCACTATCTGAAAGGCCGCGGTCTGGAGCGTTCTACTATAGAAGAATTCCGTTTAGGCTATGCTCAGCCGCGGGGTACAGGTGGCTTCGCCGGGGTTGCTGCGCGGCTGGGTATCGACCGGAAGGTACTTGAGGCGGCCGGGTTGTTATCGGCGCGGGGCGGGGAGCGTTTTGCTGGCAGGATCACCTTCCCCATCTCCGACCGGCGCGGGAGGATCGTGGGATTCGGGGCGCGCGCTCTCGGTGATGGCCATCCCAAGTACCTCAACTCGCCGGAGACGGAGATCTTCAACAAGCGGGACCTGCTCTACGGGTT
>DASTQK010000377.1:0-3258 GCA_035761765.1 Rubrobacteraceae bacterium | reverse complement strand
CTTCAGGGTTTTTCTCTCCGGTAACGGAGCTAGGCTGGTCTGCGGTAATCTCGGGTGACAAGCGAACGGGGGCGCTGGTGGCGCCCCCGCTTCTCACCTCGAGACTTGTATCGCTAGCTCTTCTGGCGGGCCTCCTTGAGGTCGTCAACGACGGACGGGTCGGCCAGAGTCGTGGTGTCGCCCAGGTCCTCTTCGCCCTCTGCGACACCGCGCAGGATGCGGCGCATGATCTTGCCGCTCCTCGTCTTGGGTAGCTCGGGGGTGAAGACGATCTCTTCGGGCCTGGCGTGCGCGCCTATGGCCTTGCGTACCTGCTGGTTGAGCTCCTGTATGAGCTCGTCGGAGCCCTCCCTGTCGCCCTCCAGGATGACGTAGGCGACGATGGCCTGGCCCTTGTCCTCGTCGTAGCGACCGATGACTGCGGCCTCGGCGACAGCCCCATGCCCGACCAGCGCGCTCTCGACTTCGGCGGTGGAGATGCGGTGGCCCGAGACGTTCATCACGTCGTCGACGCGGCCGGTGATCCAGAAGTACCCGTCCTCGTCGCGCCTGGCCCCGTCACCGGCGAAGTAGACGTCGCCGTACTTGTCCCAGTAGGTGTCCCTGTACCGTTCCGGGTCCTTGTACAGGGTGCGGAGCATTCCGGGCCAGGGTCTCTCGACGACGAGGTTGCCCTGGCCTTCGCCCTGGATCTCGTCCCCTTCTTCGTCATATAGGGTGGCGAAGATGCCGGGGAAGGGTCGGGTGGCGCTGCCTGGCTTGGTGTGGGTGAGGCCCGGCAGAGGCGTGATCATGATCCCGCCCGTCTCGGTCTGCCACCAGGTGTCCACTATGGGACAGCGTCCGCCGCCGACGTTATCGTGGTACCACTCCCACGCCCGCGGGTTGATGGGCTCGCCGACGGTCCCGAGTAGCCGCAAGGACGACAGGTCGTGCTTCTCGAGGTCCTCGGTGCCGCCCTTCATGAACGCCCGGATGGCGGTCGGCGCGGTGTAGAGGATGTTGACCTTGTGGTCCTCGACGATCTGCCACCAGCGGTCGCTATCCGGATAGGAGGGCGTCCCTTCGAAGATAAGGGTGGTCGCCCCGTTGCTTAGAGGTCCGTAGACGATGTAGGAGTGACCCGTGACCCACCCGATGTCCGCCGTGCACCAGTAGATATCGTCGTCCTTGAGGTCGAAGACCCAGTCGGTCGTGGCGTGGACGTGTGTGAGGTAGCCGCCCGTGGTGTGGACGATACCCTTGGGCTTGCCCGTCGAGCCGGAGGAGTAGAGGATGTAGAGGATGTCCTCGGCGTCTGTCTCCTCCGCCGGACACTCATCGTCGGCCTCGGCCATCAGGTCATCCCACCAGTTGTCCCGGCTCTCGACGAAGTTCACGTCGTCGCCGGTACGCTTGACGACGACCACGCTCTGTACGCTCGGCGCGTCCTCGAGCGCCTCGTCGGCGTTCTGCTTGAGAGGCGTCTTCCTGCCGCCCCTGGGGGCGGTGTCGGCGGTCACGAGCACCTTCGCCTCTGCGTCGTTGATACGGTCGCGCAAGCTATCGGCGGAGAAGGCACCGAAGACCACCGCGTGCGGCGCCCCGATGCGGGCGCACGCGAGCATCGCGATCGGGAGCTCGGGGATCATCGGCAGGTAGATGGAGACCGGGTCCCCCTTCTGCACGCCCAGAGACTTCAGCACGTTGGCGAACTTCTCGACCTCGGCCTTGAGCTCCGAGTAGGTGTAGGTCCTGGTCTCGCCCGGCTCGTCGCCCTCCCAGAGTATCGCGGTCTTGTCGCCCCTACCCTGCTCGACCTGGTAGTCCAGGCAGTTGTAGGAGGCGTTGATCTTGCCGCCGGCGAACCACTCGGCCTCGGGCGGGTGCCAGTTGAGTACCTGGTCCCACTCCTTGAACCAGTGGAGCTCGCGAGCGCGCTCGGCCCAGAATGCCTCGTAGTCGTTTTCGGCCTCCTCATAGACCGAGGTGTCGTTGACGTTCGCCTGGGCGACGAACTCCTCGGGAGGCTCGTAGGTGCGGACCTGCGTGTCTTCAGCCATCTCTCCTCTCTTTCCTGTTACTCGCTTCGCGTCACGCCTGATGCCGACACGGGCAGCACGTTAGGGGGATCTCCCGTTTCTTCGGGGAGCATCGTTCAGGCCGCATCTCGGACCCCGATGTCGTCATCTGTCTCACCGACCGATCCACCCACTCCACGCTTGACCCGTATACGTCTGTAGAGTATTCCCCGTCCTAGCCTCGGTCAATCATCGAAGGTGGTCACCGGTCGCGGCACTCGGGCCTTTGTGAACCCTTTGTTAAAATTCTCCGCGTTAATGGCCGTCAAGAACGAAATAGCCGGCGTCGTGGCGCGATTGGGGAGGCTCCTGACCCACGCGGAGTGGGTCTACGTCTCGAGCCTGCTCGTGCCCCTCGTCGTCTACAACGTAGTCCTCAAGGTGGTGCGCGTCGCCACCCAGTTCCAGGTGCCAGACCCTCTGGGGTTTGTGGATCAGGTACGCTCTGACCTCTTCTTCAACCTGGGCTACGCGGCGTTCTGGGTCGCGCTATTCGCCGTGGTGCGCTCGGGCGTTCCGCGCAAGGTTCTCCTCGTTCTCTTCCACCTCTCGGCCGTGGTGGTTATCGCCCTGACCACGAGCGTGCACGTCTTCTTCGAGAAGACGGGGTCTATGCTGGGGTTCACCTTCGTGCTCGACTCGCTGTCCTCGCTGGGAGATATCTGGAAGGTCATAACGTCTGAGACCACCCTGATGCACTGGATCGTAGTCCCCGTCGCGCTCGTCTACGGGACCTTCGGCCCAGCCGTGATCACACGCCTCGCGACCCACGGCTGGCACCTCCCGACCCGGAACACCGGCCGCCCGGGCACGAACCCTCTCGCCGCGGGACTGGCGGCGTTCTCCTTCCTCGCCCTCTCCCTGCTGCCGAGTGCGACGGGGGCAGGCAACGCCTTCTCGCGGGACGCCCTGGCCAACATGGTCGTCGGCGAGCTGGCTACGCCGGAGATCGAGACGAAGCTGGCCGCCGGCGCGCTCCCGACCGACACCCGGTTCGTACGGACCCCCGAGACGAGCGGGCGCAACGTGGTGATCGTCGTCCTCGAGTCGACGCGCGCGCGCTCGACGACGGCGTACGAAGAGGACCTGAATGCGACCCCGTTTCTGGCCGGGCTCGCACGGCAGAGCCTCCTCTTCGAACGGGCCTACGCTGTGGTGCCCCACACCTCGAAGGCGCTCGTGGCCTCCCTGTGCGGGG
>DASTQK010000376.1:0-2801 GCA_035761765.1 Rubrobacteraceae bacterium | reverse complement strand
GGGGCGGTGCTCACCTTCGTCCTCGCGGGGCAGGTCGTCGCCAGCTCCGGGGCGGCGGCGCTACTCGCGTCGGCGGCGACGGCGTTCGGGGGGCTCTACCTCGCCGTGGCGCCCGTCGTCGGCGCTTTAGGCGGGGCGCTCACCGGATCCAACGCCGCCTCCAACGCGCTCTTCATGCCGCTCCAGATCGAGGCGGCGCGCGGCCTCGGCGTCTCGGAGCCGCTCACCGCTGCGACGCAGAACGTCTCGGGCAGCCACGCCAGCCTGCTCGCTCCGCAGCGCGTCATCCTGGCCGCCACCGCCACGGGCCTGCTCGGGCGCGAGGGAGACATCACCAGGGCGGCGCTGCCCCCCGTGCTCGTCTGCGTCGTGATCCTGAGCCTCGTGGGACTGATCGTACGCTGAGGTAGCCCCCAGGACCCTGAAACATTCCGAGGATGCTACCAGTCGTAAGCCTCGGGCCGGCGGTTCGCGAGCGCCGGAAACTCGGCGCGGAAGCGGTCCAGGTAGTCGAGGTCGAGGGTAGCGAGCGCGTAGCCGTCGCGGTCAGGACACGTAGCGAGGACGGTGCCCCAAGGGTCCACGATCATGGACCGCCCGTAGGTCCAGCGCCCGTCCGCCTTCCGGCCCCACTGCGCAGGTGCGACGACGAACGCCTGGTTCTCGACGGCCCGCGCCCTGAGCAGAAGCTCCCAGTGGTCCTTGCCCGTCTGCAAGGTGAACGCCGCCGGGACTGCCAGGATCTCCGCTCCGCGCAGAGCGAGGAGCCTGTAGAGTTCGGGGAAGCGCACATCGTAGCAGACCGAGAGTCCCAGGGTGGCAGCGCCCGCTTTGGCCGTCACGATCTTGGCGCCCGGTGCGATGTTCGCGCTCTCCAGGTACTCCCTCCCCGAGACCTTCACGTCGAAGAGGTGGATCTTGCGGTAGACGGCCGTCATCTTTCCCGAAGGATCGAAGAACGTCGAGGTGTTGGACAACCGCTTTGCGCCGGGCTCGCCCTCCAGGATCGAGCCGCCAAGCACGTACACGCCGAGCTCGCGCGCGAGGGAGCCAAGAAACGCCGTCGTGGGGCCTGGGACGGGCTCGGCGTTCTCGCGGTAGACCCCGTCGAGCCCGTGGCAGCTCCAGAGCTCCGGCAGCGCCACGAGATCGGCACCAGAGGACGCGGCCTCCCCGACAAGCGCCTCCGCCGTCGCTTTGTTCTCCTCTTTATCCGGCGTCGAGGACATCTGTATCGCCGCCACAACAAGTCCTCTTCCGCTCACTATCCTCTCCTCCCTCTCGCGTGCGTTCCGCAGCACAACTCATTCGCGGTCATCCATCCTCGTTTGGCTCTGTCATCCTCCAGTAAGGTCTGCAAATGCTTTCCCTGGTCGAACAGCTTCTCCGCCTCGGATAACAACGGGACGGCACAGTAGACCAGCGTCGCTTCCACCGGTGTCATGGCTCGTTCCAGAATGCCACCTCCAGTATGTGCTCCCTTTCGAGTCCTCGCAGCCTCAGGTAGTGTCTAGCCACCTGAAGCATGGCGTCCAGGGGCGCGAGTCCCACCAGCTCGGTAGATTCCACTGAGGCCCCGTGTCCGGCGGCAAGTGTTCTCACGGCCTCGACGGCGTCCGCTATGGAAGTCTTCTCCAGGTTTGTAAGGTTCATCGAGACCTGCGCCCTGCCGCCGACCATCAGCCCAAGCGCCTTCACGCCCGGCAGCCCGCCGTCGCGCTCCCTCACCCCCCTGGCCACCGATTTCGCCACCTCTACGTCGTCGGTATCGAGGAAGGCGTTGAAGGCCACGAGGAAAGAGCGGGCTCCGACGGCTACTCCTCCTTTGCGAGGGTCGATCTCGGACGGTCCGTAGTCCGGCTGCCAGCGAGGATCATTTATCCGGGCGGCCAGCCCCTCGCAGCCGCCCCGGCGAACGTCTGCCAGGTTGCGGCGATGCGGTGCGCTCGCCGCAGCCTCGTAGAGGTAGACTGGGACCCCCAGGGCCCCGATCCTCTCCCCTGCCTCCTGGGCCAGCCGCGCGGCGTCTTCGAGGGTCGCCCCTGCGAGCGGCACGAAGGGCAGCACGTCGAGCGAGCCCATCCTGGGATGCTCCCCGGTCTGCGAGGTCAGGTCTATCTCTGCGGCGCAGGTCTCTGCCAGCGCGACGGCCGCCTCGAGGACGGGTTCCTTCTCGCCAGCGAACGTCAGGACGCTCCGATTGTGGTCCGGGTCGGAGTGAAGGTCGAGGATGCGGACGTTCTCCACGGCGCGGACGGCGGCGACGATGCGGGAGATCTTGGCTCCGTCGCGTCCCTCGCTGAAGTTGGGGACGACCTCGAAAAGTGGAGGGCGCACCCTACGCGGCGCCGAGTGCACGGTCGAGGTGGACGGCGGCACTGATCAGGGAGAGATGGGTCAGTGCCTGGGGGAAATTGCCGAGTGCCTCACCGCCGGATCCGATCTCTTCGGCATAGAGCCCGAGGTGGTTGGCGTAGGAGAACATCTTCTCCAGGGCGAGCCGGGCCTCGTCGAGGCGGCCAGCACGCGTCAGACACTCGACCATCCAGAAAGAACACAGGCTGAAGCTCCCCTCCTCGCCGCTCAGGCCGTCGGGCGCGGCTCCCTTCGTCTTGTAGCGGTCCACAAGGGTATCGTAGGTAAGCTCTCTCTGAATCTGATCGAGCGTCGAGAGCCAGCGAGGGTCGGTCGGCCCGACGAACTTCGTGAGGGGCATCAGGAGCAGCGAGGCGTCGAGCGCATCCGAACCGTAGTGCTGAACGAAGCTCTTCTTCTCGGGGTTCCAGCCCCTCTCCATAATC
>DASTQK010000375.1:0-19312 GCA_035761765.1 Rubrobacteraceae bacterium | reverse complement strand
CTGCTGCGCGTAGCCTGGCTGGCGATACTGCTCGGCATCGCGATGGAGGTGGTGCTGCTCGTGCTCGGCGGGGGCCTGGGGGAGATGCTGGGTCTTGCACCGGTGGTCGCCGACTTCGTCAGGAACATCACCTGGTCGGTCTTTGTCTGCGTGGGCCTCGCCATCGGAACGGCCGTCGCCAAGGCCCGCGCGCCGCTCATGGGCTTCATGGGGCTGTTCTCCGCCCCGCTCGCGTTCGAGGCCTCCCGCGTGCTCCACAAGGGGACGCTCGAGGCGCTCGCGGTCAGCATGCCGGGCGGCGAAGAGGTCTCGCCGTTGATCATAGCCGTCGTCAAGGGGCTCGAGTACGGCGTCCTGGGGCTCCTGGTCGGCTGGGTTAGCCAGCGCCCATGGGGAGGCGCGGCGGCGCACGCTGCCGTCGGGCTTGCCGTGGGCCTCGTCTTCGGAGGCGCGCGGATAGCCCTCGCGTCGAGCGTGACCCCTCAGCCTCCCGCCGCCGACCTCTTGGTCGAGGGCGTTAACGAGATTCTGTTCCCCGTCGGTTGTGCCCTGGTTCTTTTCTCCGCCGGAGCCCTGGGGAAGAGGGCGGCGAACCGCAACTGAACCGCGGGGGCCACTCCGTGCTCCCCTACTTGCAGGTATAGACCGTTGACCGCTTGCACAAAGCGTGCTCTAGCCTGCCGGCTCTTCCTCCGGGGCATCGTCCCGGGAGCTTTCGGGAGCTTCCTGCAAAGTCTCCCGGGCTACGACCTGGGCGATGCGTGGGCCGTCAACCTCGTCCACGCGCAGCACGTAGCCGTCGAGGCGGACCTCGTCTCCGACCTCGGGGACGCGGCCCAGGTGTCCGAGGATGAGGCCGCCTATAGTATCGAAGTCCTCGCTCTCGAACGACGAGCCCAGAGCCTCGTTCACCACCCCTATCGGGATGCGGCCGTCTATCGAGTACGAGCCGTCGGGGAGCCGGTGGACCGCCGGTTCTTCCTCGTCGAACTCGTCCCGGATCTCCCCGACTATCTCCTCGATAATGTCCTCCAGGGTGAAGAGCCCCTCGAAGGAGCCCCACTCGTCTATCACTATCGCTATCTGGAGCTCCTGTTTCTGGAAGTCCTCCAAGATCTCGTCCAGGGCGCGGTTCTCGGGGACGATGAGGACCTCGCGCGCCAGGTCGCGGGCCGTGAGGTCGGCGTCGAGGCTGCCCTCCGACTCTACGGCGCGCAGCACGTCTTTGATGTGAACGGCCCCGATGATCCTGTCGGCGGAGTCGCCCTCGTAGATGGGGTACCGGGTGTAGTTGCCCGCGGCAGCCACCGAGACGAGCTTCCTCAAGGGGAGATCCGCCGGCAGCGTAACGGTGTCGGGACGGGGTACCATGATCTCACGCGCCACCGTGTCATTGAGCTCGAAGACCGCGTCCACCATGTCCTCCTCGCCTTCTTCGAGGACGCCGTGCCGGGTCGACTGGGCGACGAGCTGCCGGATCTCCTCTTCAGAGTGGGTCTCGTCGCTCTCGGAGGCTGGCGGGTAGCCCAGAGCCCTGGTGATGGCGTTGGCTGTGCCGTTGAAAACGATGGTGAAGGGCAACAGGAGGTAATAGAAGAACCGCATGAAGGGCGCCACGAAGAGCGAGGTGCCCTCGGGGCTCTGGATGGCCACGGTCTTGGGCGCGAGCTCACCGAAGACCACGTGCGCGAAAGAGACGATCCCGAAGGCCAGCGGGAAGGCGAGCGCATGACTCCAGCCGTCCGGCAGGCCGAGGAGCTCGAAGAGCGGCCCGACGAGCAGCCTGTCAACGACCGGCTCCGCCAGAGCCCCGAGTCCCAGGGAGGCGATGGTGATGCCGAGCTGGCAGACGGCCAGGTACTGGTCCAGCTTGCGCCGGGCCTCCCTGACTATGCCCGCGGTCGCCCTGCCCTCCTCCACGAGGCGGTCGATCTGGGTGGTGCGGATCCTTACGAAGGCGAACTCCGCGGCCACGAAGAGCCCGTTCAAGGCCACCAGTAGGAGCGCGGCAAAGATCCTGAGCAGGGGAACGACTAGCTCCAGAGTCGTCGCTCCTTGGGGGGTTGTGCGCGGGTGCGCCCCCACTGCGGGAGCGCGCCGGTACTCGATGCCTCGCCGAGTTCCATAGGCCCAAAATATACCACCTGATACGCCCTGGCAAACAGCATCTGAGGCTACCGGTCTTTCCGGAGTCTGAGACCTCTCTAATAGAGCAACTCTTTGTCGAGGACGTTGACGAGGGGCTCGCCGTCGAGGTAGCGGCGCAGATTCTCGCAGAACAGGTCCGTCTGGAGCTTGTTGGTCACACCCGGCAGATTATCCGTGGAGTGCGGGCTGATTATGACGTTGTCCAGCTCCCACAGCGGGCTCTCCTGCGGCAGAGGCTCGACCTCGAACACGTCGAGGGCCGCCCCCGAGAGGTGCCCTTCTCTCAAGGCCCCCACGAGCCCCCGTTCGTCCACCGCCGCTCCGCGCCCGACGTTCACGAAGTAGGCTCCCTTCTGCATGGACCTTATGGCCTCCTCGTCCACGAGGTGGTGGGTCTCCGGGGTGCCAGGCAGCGTAACGGCTACGTAGTCGGCCTCGGCGAGGGCTTCGTGCATTCGGTCGGTGGCGTACAGCGCGTCGGCGTGGTTCCGTGCGGAGTCCTCGTCGTGCACCGTCCGCTTGACGCCGAGAATGCGCATCCCGAAGGGCCGCGCGCGCCCCGCTATGGCGCGCCCGATGTTGCCGATGCCGACGATGCAAAGCGTCTTGCCCTCTAGAGTGTCGGAGTGGGCCGGGCGCCACGTCCTCTCGGCTTTGTCGCGGCGCAGCCTCTCCAGGCCCTTGGCGTGCTGGAGCATCGCCATTACGACGAACTCGGCCAGCGGGCCGGAGTAGACGCCGCTCGCGGTCGTCACCACGATGTCTGTCTCCACGAGCCCGGCCTTCTTCGCGACCTCTCCGGCGCCGGCCATGCTCGCCTGCACCCAGCGGAGCTTGGGGGCGACCTGCGAGAGGTCCCGCGAGAGCCCTCGCGGGAAGTCGTAGAGGACCTCGGCTTCGGCGAGCATCGCGAGGAACTCCTCGTCTTCCTCCGGCGAGCGTCGCCAGCCCTCTGGCCCGGCGTGGTCCCCCGGCCACCGCGGCGGCGGGACCAGGTCCTCTCGGTAGAGCACCCGCAACCGCCCGTCGGCCTCCCGTATGCGCCGGAGGTGCTCCTCCTCGAAGTAGCTCGTTATGACGACGGTGGTCAATGTGTGCCTCCCTTCGGTCGGCAGCCAATCAGCGCGTCGCCTCAGGCTCCGCCAGGCGACTTCTCAGCATTTCAGCACGCCGCCTGAGGCTTCGCCAGGCGGCTAGAGAGGCCCGAAGCGCGGAAACCAGCCAGCGTGATACATTTCCCGCGTGGACGAGTTGCTTGACGTTCTGGACGAGCGGGGGAGCCCGACCGGCGAGGTCGTGTGGAAGAGCGAGGCGCACCGTCGCGGGCTCTTTCACCGCTGCTTTCACTGCTGGGTCGCCGGCGAAGACGCCGCGGGTTACTACCTGCTGGTCCAGCGGCGTGACCTGGCCAAGGACACCTGGCCGGGGTACCTCGACGTTACCGCAGCCGGGCACCTGAGGAGCGGGGAGGAGCCACTCGCGGGCGGGCTGCGCGAGCTCGAGGAGGAGCTGGGCTTGAGGGTCGAGCCGGGGCGGCTCGTCTTCCTCGGCACCCGCCGGATCGAGCAGAAGATACCGCAGGGACGCGACCGCGAGTTCCACGACATCTTCCTCCTCCTCGAAGGTACCCCGCCGGGGGATTTGCGCCTGCAAGAGGGGGAGGTCGAGGCCGTGCTCCGCCTGGGGCTCGACGAGGTGCAGGCGCTCGGCGCAGGCCAGGTCCACTGCGCGCCCGCAAAGGAGTACGCGGGCGGCGAGGCTTCTGACAAGCGCGTACGCCTATCGGATTTCGTCCCGAACCAAGACGACTACCTGCGGCGCGTGGCCGGAGCTGCGCGGCGGGTATTGGCTGGCGAGGAGCCAGGACCCGTCTTCTAGGTTGAGGGCTCGACGAGGCGGGCTGCGAACCCTGCCCGCCAGACGGCTGACCGCACGTCCCTGAGCAGGTTCTCGGCGTGGTCCTCGCTCAGGATATCGCTCCTTGCCTCGACCAGGGGACAGAGGACCTCGACCGCCCTGGCAGCAAGCAGCGCGGCTTCGGTCGCGCGCGGGACGGATTCGGGCAGGAGGTCCGGGGCGTTGCAGGCGGCGAGGTTGGCCAGGTCCGCGCAGCAGATCGCCGCCTCTGCCAGGGCGTCAGGCGTGGCGTCTTCTAGCTCGGAGAGGGCCTCGAGCTGGCGCCTGAGGTCCAGCGCCAGCTCGCGCACGACCACGATCCGCGCGGCGTTCGGTGGAGACGTCCGGCACGCCTCCTCTAGGAGGGCTGCGGCCCGGATTCCGTCGAAGATCTTAGCCGAGGTCTCGCTCACCGCGGGCCGGTTCGATCCGGCGGTAGAGGGCAACCGCGAACATGAAGGCGCCGTAGAGAAGGAGACCCACGGCGATCGTACCGAGCATATAAGGGCCAAGAGGCCGATGCTGGATGCTCTCGAGCGCCTCGCCGAGGCCCCGGGTCTCGCTTGGGTCGGACTGGTAGGCGGCCAGGACCAGGAAGGCTCCGGCCACCCCGATGGCGATGGCGCGAGCGGTGGTGCCGACGCGGCCCGCGAACGTAACCCAGCGTTCCTGCAAGTCGCCCATCCGGTCCAGCTTCAGCTCGGGCAAGAACTTCGCCTCGAAGGCAGCGTAGAGCTGGTAGAGGCCGACACCGATCACGATCAGGCCGACCAACCCGACCAGGATCGGGCCTAGTGGGGGTTGGAGAGCCATGGCGCTAGCCGTCATGGCGTCCTCCGAGCTGTCCTCTGCGCCGAAGATGGACTGTGCCGCCAGGACGGCGAGACCGCCGTGGATCACACCGCTCCCGACGTATCCGACGCGCCGCAGGATGCCGTGGGCGTCTGACCCCTTCTCGTCAGGGTCCATGATCCCTTGCACAAGCTTCCACAGCGCGTAGCCGGCGAGGCCGGCGGCCAGGAGAGCCACCATGAGGCTCCCGAAGGGTTGGGACCCTATGCTCCGGAACGCGCTGCTCGGCCCGGTGGTCTCTCCGCCGAGCCCGAGGGCCTCGCGCAGCGCGAGAAACCCGATCACCGCGTAGACCGCTCCCTTGGCCACGTAGCCCACCCTCGCGAGGCGCTCTATCCAGGGGCTGGCCTTCACTGCCGCCCGCCCGGCGTGACGCTCGACCGATGAACCGTTCCGGGCCACGTTCCTCCCTAGTTTGTTGACACCGCTGCGCCACACTCTACACCGGCGCCACGGAGCGCGTAGAGGCGAGTTAGGACCTAGGATGCGCCGGGATGATAGTCTTGTGTGACGATGGATACTTTCGAGGCTATCGTTCCGTACCTCCTGGGGAGCGTTATGATCTTCTTGGTGAGTCTCCTCTGGGTTACGGGTTTGTTGGATATTCGCAGCCGGATGCGCGAGGGAATCACCTCGACCAAGACGTTGGTGTTCGTGGCTGTCGTCATCTCGATCCTCACGGTCTGCCTGATCGCTACCGCAGACGCGGTCTTCATAGATAAGAGTAGCGGACCCCTCAGTTCCTGGAGCGACTGGGGTTTCAGGCTGGGGAGCTGATGCCGATGCGGCCGTCGTCAGAGACGCGTACGCGGTATATTTAGCTCGTGAGGGTTGCGCTGGCGCAGATCAACACCACCGTCGGCGACGTGTGGGGAAACGCCGAGAAAGCCGCGGGCGTCCTGAAGGAGGCTGCCGGGGCCGGGGCGCAGCTCGTTGCGCTGCCGGAGCTCGCCATCACCGGTTACCCGCCCGAAGACCTTCTCATGCGTCCGACCTTCATAAAGGAAAACCTGCGGGCGCTCGAGGCGTTCGCCGCGGAGGTGCCCTCTGGCGTCGTCGCCGCGATAGGCTTCGTGGACCTCGACGCAGACCTCTACAACGCCTGCGCTGTCGTCTCCGGGGGCGAGATCCTGCACCGTTACCACAAGCGGTATCTCCCTAACTACGGCGTCTTCGACGAGAACCGCTACTTCCGCGAGGGCTCGGGCGCCCCCGTCCTGAAGATGGACGGCGCGCTCGTCGGGGTGAGCATCTGCGAGGACATCTGGTACCCGGGAGGTCCAGCGCGCGAGCAGTCCCTGGCCGGCGCGGGGGTGCTCCTGAACGTCTCGGCCTCGCCCTACCACCGCAGGAAGGGCGCCTTCCGCGAACGGATGCTCGGCGTGCGGGCCTCCGACTACGGTTGCTACGTCGTGTTCTGTAACCTCGTGGGCGGGCAGGACGAGCTGGTCTTCGACGGGCACTCGCTCGTCTTCGACCCGGAGGGGGATCTCATCTCCCGCGCCCGTCAGTTCGAGGAAGACTTGCTCGTCGTGGACCTCTACCCCGAGGAGGTTCTGACGCAGCGCCTCCGCGAGTCCCGCCCCCGCAAGGAGAACGCCGAACGGCCCCTCGAGGTCGTCAGCGTCCCGGGCCACGAGAAGACCGGTGCGGCGGAGACGGGGAAGCACAGGATCGAGGCCCTGCTCCCGGAGGAGGGGGAGGTGTTCGAGGCGCTCGTGCTGGGCCTCGGGGACTACTTCCGGAAAAACGGCTTCTCGCGCGCGGTGCTGGGGCTCTCGGGCGGCATCGACTCTTCCCTGTGCGCCGTCGTCGCCTCCCGCGCTCTGGGTCCGCAGAACGTCACCGGTGTCCTCATGCCCAGCCGCTACACCTCCGAGGCTTCCAACACCGACGCCGAAGCTATAGCCAAGAACCTGGGCATTGACACGCAGGTGGTCCCCATCGGCCCCGCCTTCGATGATTACCGCAAGATGCTCGAGGGTTCCTTCAGGGGGCTGCCCGAGGACACGACCGAGGAGAATATCCAGGCGCGCATCCGGGGGAACATAATCATGGCGTTCTCCAACAAGTTCGGCTGGATCGCCCTGAGCACCGGCAACAAGAGCGAGATGAGCGTCGGCTACTCCACCCTCTACGGGGATATGGCAGGCGGGTTCGCCGTCATAAAGGACGTCCCCAAGACCCTCGTCTACCGTATCTGCCGCTACGTGAACGAGACAGAGGGACGCGAGCTGGTCCCCGAATCCGTCCTGACCAAGGAGCCCTCCGCCGAGCTCCGTCCCGGCCAGCGCGACGTGGACTCGCTTCCACCTTACGAGATCCTCGACCCCATCCTCGAGGCGTACATCGAGGAGGACAAGGGGGTGCGCGAGATCGTGGCCCGCGGCTTCGACGAGGCCGACGTCCGCCGCGTGATAAAGCTCGTTGACGCCGCCGAGTACAAGCGCCGCCAGGCGCCCATCGGCATCAAGGTCACCAGCCGCGCCTTCGGCCGCGACCGTCGCATGCCCATGACGAACCGCTACTCCGAGCGCGGCGAAGGCAGCTAGGTCAGCACGCTCCGGCTGACGCCCCTCTAATCGTAGCCGCCACCCTCGCTGTCGCCGGGACCGGGCCAGGGCGCGTATGAGAGGCCCTCCGCGGGGACCCACGGCTCGGCGCGCGGGCCGGCCTCCTTCGTCTCCAGCCGGGCGGCGAGCTCCTCGAGGGCACTCTCTGGCAGCGACTCCTCCAGGTACGGGAACACGACCCGCTCCTCGAGCCGTATGTGCGCCTCCAGACGCTCACCGAGCTCGCGCAGCGTCTCGTCTCGCACCGTCCCGCCCACTGCCTCGTCGCTGAGCTGCATTACGAGACCCCGGATGAGGGCGTGGTCTTCGAGCATCTCCACCACGGCGTCCCGGGTCACGTCCACTCCGTGGCGCGCCGTTACCGGCAAGAGGACTTCCTCTTCTTTGCGGAAGTGGATCGCGGTGTCTCTCTGCCAGAAGTCCAGGAAGTCTCTGGCCGTTTTCTCCAGCGGATCGCCACCCTCTGCGGCGCTGCGCAGCCGGCGAGCGTGCACCAGGCCTTGGTGGTGATCCTCAGATAGGGTCCTGAGCTCCGGCGTACGCTTCATCGCGTCTCCCTTCTCTCGTTATCCCCGATGCGCAACGGACCTCGCCGCCGGTGGACCGTGAGGTAGGCGAAGCTGTCGGAGTGGGCGACGGTCTGACGCCGGACGCCCCTGGGCACGAAGACCAGCGTCCCGGCGAAGAGCGGATGCTCCTGACCGTCCACGCGCACGGAGCCCGAGCCGCCCACGCCTACAAAGAGCACGTCCACCTCGTCGTTGACGTGCTCTCCGACGCCACCTCCGGCGTCGAAGCGCACAAGGTTGGCGTTGAGATCCTCGCTCCCTTCGAGCGTCCAGACCACACCCCCACGGCTTTCGGCAGCGGCAAGTAGCCCGGCGAAGCTCACCGAGACCCCGGCAAGCACTCCTAGCCCGACGTGCCGCCGGTGGCCACGCTGAGGAGGCACACGGCGTCGTCAAGAGCCTCGACCACATGTCTCACCCCGGCGTCGCACGCGAGCAGCATCCCCGACCCGGCCTCGACGCTGCTCTCCTTCGTCGCAAAACGTACCCGACCTTCTCTAACTACCAGCGAGATGGGACCCGGCGCGGCGTGCTCCTCGAGCCGGTCCCCCGCCTTCATCACGAGCAACACGACGTTCAACCCTCCACCCTTGCGCAGCGTGATAGCGTTGCGCCGGCCTCTCTGCCACTCTTCCTCACCGCGCAATCGAGAGACCTCAGCCTCAAGGTCGAAGCTCTGTAGCGGACCGTGCATGGGCCGCTCGGATTCGGGACGGGGTCGAGTCGTCACCCTGGCCTCCTTTGCCGATGTACACGAGGGGCGAGCCTGGTCAGATACTATTACAGATAGGGTGATCAGGACAGGCCACCGCCGGTGATCCTGGGCGCCCGGATAGTCTATCGAAGCCGCAAATCTTCTTCTCGTGCGGCGTTGCGGGAAAGGGCGACCCCCTTCCAGTCGGTCTCTCTGCGTACCAGAGAATAAGTATTTTCTCAAATAAAACAAATAAATACTTGACTTATTGTTGAATCAGGTGTAGGGTGTGGATGCCAGTAGCAGCGAAGACGGAAGGAGTAGGAGCCATGGCCGGGTTTACAGCGGTATCTCGAGTGGAAGGCTTTGACGAAGGTGAGATGAAAGGCTTCGACGTGCGGGGTACCAGGGTTACGGTAGCGCACGTGAACGGCGTGTTCCACGCGTTCGACGACACCTGCACTCACAGGGCGTGTTCGCTGGCTGCAGGAGACCTGGAAGAGACTACCGTGATCTGCCCCTGCCACGGTTCGGAGTTCGACGTGAGGAGTGGGGAGGTACTTCGGGGACCTGCCAGGGAGCCTGTAAAGACCTACGAGACGCGGGTAGAGGGTGGCACTCTGGAGGTGGAGGGATGAACTCTGGGACGTTTGTGATCGTCGGCGCTGGCCTTGCGGGAGGGGGAGCGGCGGCCACCCTTCGGCAGGAGGGTTTCGAGGGCGGGATAGTCCTGATCGGAGCGGAGCCGCAGCCGCCGTACGAGCGACCTCCGCTCTCCAAGGAGTATCTGCGTGGCGAGTCCCCGTTCGAGAATGCACTACTCCAGCCGGCCGGCTTCTACGAGGAGAACGACATCGAGACCCGGTTCGGGGTTCGGGTCACGCGGGTGGATTCTGCCGAGAGGATGGTCCAGCTCGATGGCGGCGAGCATGTGACCTATGACAGGCTTCTCGTCGCGACGGGAGGCCGGAACCGGCGTCTCCCCATCCAGGGCCTCGAGGGCATCTATGACCTGCGCACGGTGGACGACGCCCGGCGCATCCGGGCGGATATCACCCCTGGCAGGAAGGCGGTCGTGGTGGGGATGGGTTTTATCGGCTCGGAGGTGGCGGCTTCGCTCCGGCAGTCAGGGGTGGAAGTCGCCGTCTTGGACCGCAACGAGGTGCCGCTGCGCCGCGTCCTCGGCGAGGAGGTAGGGCGGGTCATCGGGGACATCCACCGCGATGAGGGTGTGTCCATGATCTTGGAGGACAGAGTGGCCTCCTTCGAGGGCGCCGGGCGCGTGGAACGGGTCACGACCGAGCGGGGCCGCCGCATCGAGTGCGACTTCGTCGTGGTGGGTCTTGGCACCGAACCGGTTACGGACCTCCTCGCCGGCACCGGGGCCTCGATCGATAACGGCGTCGTGGTCGACGAGTACCTCAGGACGAACGTGGAGGGGATCTATGCAGCTGGCGATATAGCCAACCAGTACCATCCCGTCTTCGAGCGGAATATACGCGTCGAGCATTGGCAGAACGCGCTGAATCAGGGCCCGGCCGCGGCCCGCAACATGCTCGGCAGGGACGAGCCTTACGGTGAGATCCCCTGGTTCTGGTCCGACCAGTACGAACACAACCTCCAGTACGCCGGCTTCCACACGGAGTGGGACGAGCTGATAGTACGGGGCAGCATGGAAGAGCGGAACTTCGTGGCCTTCTATCGGAAGGATGAGCGGGTCCTCGCGGCGGTGGCGATAGGCCGCGGTAAGGACCTGCGCCGCTCGATGCCGCTGATCAGAGGCCAGCAGCCGGTCGAAGCGGCCGGGCTCCGCGACCTCGCCGTCGATCTGCGCGCGCTCGCGAACAGTGCGGCCGGCACGCATCGATGAACACCACCGCCGCCCCAGCAGTGGAGTAGATGGATATGGTTGCGCAAGCCGCCGGCATCTACAGAACCCGCCCGTTCATCGTTCACGGTCGCGCATGGGTGGGGTAGCCGGCGAGATGTGTATCTTCGGGCGCGGGTGTGAGCGAAAATGAGCCCGGGAGAACCGTTCGCAAGGAGGACGGGCATTGCAGCTGGAGCTCAGCAGCGAGGGACGGTACGCCTTGAGGGCGCTGGTGTACCTTGCCTGGGCCGGTGAGCTGGTGACGGCGAGCAGGATCTCGGCCGAGGCCGGTGTCCCGCGTCGCCTGCTAGCCCGTATCATGGCCGATCTCTCCCGTGCGGGTCTGGTGGAGAGTGAGCAGGGCCGCGGCGGCGGCTCCCGACTCGCGAGGCCGGCAGACATGATAACGCTCCGGGAGGCGGTGGAGGCGGTGGAAGGGCCTTTCGGCGTCACCCGCTGCATCATGGAGGACCGCGCCTGCGGGGAGGGCGCCCCCTGCGCGCTGCACGAAGCCTGGGAGGAGGGCCAGCGGACCATCCTAGAATACCTCGACGACCAGACTCTCCAGGACTTCGTCGCCCGGAGTCCTACCGCCTATCTCTCCTCGTCACCTCACAACCCTACGAGCCTTGCGTCGCGGAAGGCGCGGACCTCTGGCAGACCGCCTGAGCTCGGCGGAAGCTCCGCGAACTCGTAGCTCTCGGTAAAGGCCGCGAGCCTCTCCCGGACCGCCGGATCCTCGGGTTCCGCGTGCAGCGGCATGCGCCCTTCGGTCGCGTTCTCGAAAAAGGCTCCAGCCCTCGACGCTTGCGCAGGAGATATGCCCAAATTATATTACTGAATTGGTGATAGTTGGTCTGCGCCCCGCCCGTACGTTCGGGAGCAATCTCTGCCGAGGGAACACCGAGATGTGTACATCGGACCCGCTCTCGGTAGACGCGAGGGTTCCCGTCGCGGCCGGAGAGGAGGAAGATGAGTGCAAGCGCCGGACCGCAGCCCGGGGCGTACAGAGCCCTGGTGCTGGCCACCCTATCCTTCGCCCTGTGCTTCTCGGTCTGGGGGCTCCTGGCTCCGCTGGCGCCGCAGTTCCAGGAGCTCTACGACTTGACCAACACCCAGATAAGCGTCGTCATCGCGACGCCCGTCATCCTGGGGTCGCTGTTTCGCATCCCGCTGGGCCTGATCACCGACCGCCTCGGGGGCCGGGTCGTATTCACGGGTTTGATGCTCGTCGTGACCGTGCCGGTGCTGTTCATCGGGCTCCTGGGCGGGTCCTTCGGCGGGCTTCTTTTCTGGGGCTTCCTGCTCGGCCTCGCCGGGGCCTCTTTCGCCGTGGGCGTCCCGTTCGTCAACAAGTGGTTCCCGCCGCACATGCAGGGGCTCGCTCTAGGCATCTACGGCATAGGCAACATAGGGACCGCGATCGCGGCGTACAGCGCCCCGGCCATAGCCTCCTTCTACGGCTGGCAGTGGGCTTTCTGGGTCTTTATAGTGCCGCTGATCGCGATGGCCGTTATCTTCTGGACCCTCGGACGCGACGCCCCGAGCACTGGTCCGCGGCCCTCGGTGACGGCCGGGCTCGTGCTCTTCCGCCAGGAGGTCATGCCGTGGGTGCTGAGCCTCTTCTACTTCCTGACCTTCGGCGGCTTCGTGGCCATGGGGATATACCTGCCCAAGCTCCTCGTCGACCTCTTCGGCTACACCCAGACCGGCGCGGGCCTGAGAGCCGCCGGGTTCGTGGTGCTGGCGACGCTTTCGAGGCCGGTCGGCGGGTGGCTCGCCGACCGCATCGGCGGCTACCGGACGCTCATGATCGTCTTCGCCTTCCTTCCCTTTATGGCCCTGATCCTCAGCTTCGAGCCCGGGATAGTGCTGTTCACCATCGGAGCTCTCTCGAGCGCTGTCCTCTTCGGGCTCGGCAACGGAGCGGTCTTCAAGCTGGTCGCTGAGTACTACCCGGCCAAGACGGGCGCCGTCACGGGCGTGGTCGGGGCCGCGGGCGGGCTGGGCGGCTTCTTCCCTCCGCTGGTTCTGGGGGTGGTGCGGGACGCCACGGGCGCCTACACGCTCGGTTTCATCTTCCTGGCAATCTTCGCCATCGGTTGCCTGCTGGTAAACGCGCTGTTCGTACGCAGGCACCCGTCGGGGACGGATGTGCAAACCGAAGGGAGGGTCAGGTAGTGGCTCGTATGGTCAATCCTCTGCTGAGGAACCTGCAGTACTTCCGCCGCGGGGAGAAGCGCTCCGGCGGGCACTCCGAGCTCAACGCGCGCGACCGTCAGTGGGAGTACTCCTACCGCCAGCGCTGGCAGCACGACAAGGTCGTGCGCTCCACCCACGGCGTGAACTGCACAGGGTCTTGCTCGTGGAAGGTCTACGTCAAGGACGGGATCATCACCTGGGAGTCGCAGCAGACCGACTATCCGTCGAACGGCCCGGATTCACCGGAATACGAGCCGCGCGGCTGCCCGCGCGGGGCCTCCTTCTCCTGGTACACCTACTCCCCGATCCGGATAAAGTACCCCTACGTCCGCGGCGTCCTCGTCGAGATGTACCGCGAGGCGAAGGAACAGGTGGGAGATCCGGTCGAGGCGTGGGCCGCGGTCGTCGAGGACCCGGAGAAGTCGCGGCGCTACAAGGCGGCGCGGGGCAAGGGCGGTCTGGTGCGCTCGACGTGGCCTGAGGTCGCGGAGATAATGGCCGCCGCCCACGTCTACACCATAAAGAAGTACGGGCCGGATAGGATCATCGGCTTCTCCCCTATACCCGCGATGAGCATGGCCTCCTACGCCGGCGGCTCGCGCTTCATGTCCCTTATTGGAGGGACCATCCCCAGCTTCTACGACTGGTACGCCGACCTCCCGCCGTCCTCGCCCCAGATCTGGGGTGACCAGACCGACGTGCCCGAGTCCGCCGACTGGTACAACGCGAGCTACCTGATGATGTGGGGCTCGAACGTCCCCATCACCCGCGCCCCTGACGCCCACTTCATGACCGAGGCCCGCTACAAGGGCCAGAAGACGGTCGTCGTGAGCCCGGACTACTCCGACCACACCAAGTTCGCCGATCACTGGTTGCCGATCCAACCCGGCACCGACGGCGCCCTCGCTATGGCGATGGGCCACGTAATCCTCAAGGAGTTCTACGTTGACCGCCAGGTCCCGTATTTCCAGCAGTACGCCCGCAAATACACCGACCTCCCGATGCTCGTGACGCTGCGCGAGCGCGGCGGGGCCGAAGGCGGAGCCTACGTCTCCGACCGCTTCCTGCACGCCGCCGACCTCGGCGAGGGATCGGAGAACGCCGAGTGGAAGACCGTCTTCGTGGACGCGAGGACCGGGGAGCCGGCCGTGCCGAACGGCTCGATGGGCTTCAAGTACGGTGAGGAGGGCGCCGGCAGGTGGAACCTCGAGCTCGGCGACGCTGACCCTCTGTTGACGCTGCTCGGGGCTCACGACGAGCTCGTCGAGTTGGACCTGCCCCGCTTCGACGTCGGGGACACCGACGAGGGCGGCGCCGTGATGCGCCGGGGCGTACCGGCCAGGAGAATCGGCGAGCACCTCGTCACGACGGTCTACGACCTCATGCTCGCCCAGTACGGCGTGCGGCGCGACGCGCTGCCGGGCGAGTGGCCGGCGAGCTATGACGATCCCGAGCCGTATACGCCTGCGTGGCAGGAGGAGATCACCGGCGTCGATGCGGGACGCGTCAGGCGCATAGCGCGCGAGTTCGCGCGCAACGCCGAGAGGAGCGAGGGGCGCTCCATGATCATCATGGGCGCCGGCACGAACCACTGGTACCACTCGGATGAGATCTACCGCTCGATGCTCGCTCTCGTCCTGCTCTGCGGCTGCCAGGGCAAGAACGGCGGCGGCTGGGCCCACTACGTAGGCCAGGAGAAGGTCCGGCCCATCACCGGCTGGACGACGATAGCCTTCGCCTTCGACTGGGCGCGCCCGACCCGCCACATGGCCGGCACGGCCCTGTGGTACCTGGCCTCCAGCCAGTGGCGCTACGACACCTTCAAGGCCGACGAGTTCGCGAGCCCTCTCGGCAAGGGCCTGCTCTCGGGCAAGCACCTCGCGGACTGCCTCGCGATGTCCGCTCGCCTCGGCTGGCTGCCCTCCTTCCCGAGCTTCAACCGCAACCCCCTGGAGATAACGGCTGAAGCAGAGCGCGAGGGCATCGATGTCAGGGACTACGTCGTGCGCGAGCTGAAGGAGGGACGCCTGCGCTTCGCGGCCGAGGACCCCGACGCCCCGGAGAACTTCCCGCGCGTCCTCACCCTCTGGCGCTGCAATTTGCTCGGCTCCTCCTCCAAGGGCCACGAGTTCTTCCTCAAGCACCTGCTCGGCGTCCCGGACGCCGCCGTAAGGGCCGACGAGTCCCCCGAGGAGATGCGCCCCGAAGAGGTCGTCTGGCGCGACGCTCCGGAGGGCAAGCTCGACCTCCTGACCACCATAGACTTCCGCAAGAACGGGTCGTCGCTCTACTCGGACATCGTGCTGCCGACGGCGACGTGGTACGAGAAGCACGACATATCGAGCACGGACATGCACCCGTTCATCCACCCGTTCAACCCCGCGATAACACCGCCTTGGGAGGCCAAGAGCGACTGGGACATCTTCAACTACGTCGCCGACGTCTTCTCGGGTCTCGCCAGGACGCACCTCGGGGTTCGCAAGGATGTCCTGGCCGTCCCCCTCATGCACGACACGCCCGACGACCTCGCCCAGCCCGGAGGAAAGGTGCTCGACTGGAAAAAGGGCGAGTGCGAGCCCGTCCCCGGCAAGACGATGCCGAAGCTCGCGGTGATCGAACGCGACTACGGCGCGGTCGCCGAGAAGATGCGGGCGCTCGGTCCCGCTGTGGAGAACGTCGGCATCACGGCGAAGGGGAACCTCTGGAAGCCCGCGCAGGAGGTCGATTACCTCAAGCGGCGCAACGGCACGGTGCGCCGCGGCGTGGGCGCCGGCAGGCCGCAGCTCGAGCGGGCCGAGCAGGTCTGCGAGGCGATCCTGGCTCTCTCGGGCACGACCAACGGGCGGCTCGCGGTCGAGGGCTTCACGCAGCTGGAGAAGCGCACCGGGATGAAGCTCGCGGATCTCGCCGAAGAGCGGGGCGAGGAGCTCATCACCTTCGCCGACATAACGAGCCAGCCGCGAAAGGTGATCGTCTCGCCCGAGTGGTCCGGCACCGAGAGCCGCACCCGCCGTTACTCCCCGTTCACCATAAACGTGGACCGCCAGATACCCTGGCGCACCCTCACCGGCCGCCAGCAGTTCTACGTGGACCACGAGTGGATGCTGGAGTACGGCGAGGGGTTGCCTGCGTACCGGCCGCCCATGCGCATGGCCAAACACACCGGCGACATAAGGAGCGGCGAGCCGGGCAAAGCCGAGGTCGTCTTGAAGTACCTGACCCCGCACTCCAAGTGGTCCATCCACTCCGAGTTCCAGGACAACCTGATCATGCTCACGCTCTTCAGGGGCGGGCCGACGATGTGGATCAGCCCGCAGGACGCCGCGAAGATAGGTGTGAAGGACAACGACTGGATCGAGGCGTTCAACCGCAACGGCGTCGTCGCGGCGCGCGCCGTCGTCTCCCACCGCATCCCGGAGGGGACCACGATCATGTACCACTCCCAGGACAGGCACCTGAACACGCCCATCTCCGAGGTGTCGGGGACACGCGGCGGGACGGAGAACAGCTTGACCAAGATCTTCGTCAAGCCGACTCACATGATCGGCGGCTACGCCCAGTTTTCCTACGGCTTCAACTACTACGGCCCGACGGGCTCGCAACGCGACGAGCTGACGGTCATGCGCAAGCGCGAGAGCGAGGTGGTCTACTAGTGCGCGTCAAGGCACAGGTCGCGATGGTGATGAACCTGGACAAGTGTATCGGGTGCCACACCTGCTCCGTCACCTGCAAGAACGTGTGGACGAGCCGCGAGGGCACCGAGTACCAGTGGTGGAACAACGTCGAGACCAAGCCCGGCGTGGGCTACCCGAAGCTCTACGAGGACCAGGAGCGCTGGAGGGGCGGCTGGACCCTCGACGCTAACGGCAAGCTGGGGCTGAAAGCGGGCGGCAAACTGCGCAAGCTCGCCAACATCTTCTTCAACCCGGATCTTCCCTCCATAGACGACTTCTACGAGCCCTGGACCTACGACTACGAGACGCTTACGAACGCCAAGTTGAGCGAGCACCAGCCGGTTGCGCGGCCCATCTCCCAGATCTCCGGCGAGCCCGTAGACCTGCAGTGGGGACCGAACTGGGACGATGACCTCGCGGGCGCGCCGGAGACCGGACATCTGGACCCGAACATCCGGGACGGGCTGGAGGAGCGGATCACCTTCGAGTACGAGCAGGTCTTCATGATGTACCTGCCGCGCATCTGCGAGCACTGCCTGAACCCCTCGTGCGTCGCCTCGTGCCCCTCGGGCGCGATGTACAAGCGCGAGGAGGACGGCATCGTGCTCGTGGACCAGGAGCAGTGCCGCGGCTGGCGCTACTGCGTCTCGGGCTGCCCTTACAAGAAGACCTACTTCAACTGGGAGACGGGGAAGGCCGAAAAATGCACCCTGTGCTACCCGCGCATCGAGAACGGGTGGCCCACGATCTGCTCCGAGACCTGCGTGGGACGCCTGCGCTACATCGGTCTCATCCTCTACGACGTGGACGCCGTAGAGGAGGCCGCCTCCGTCCCGGACGAGAAGGACCTTCTGGAAGCCCAGAGGGCCGTCTTCCTCGACCCGGACGACCCGGCGGTCGTCGAGCAGGCGCGCTTCGACGGGATCCCTGACGACTGGATCTCGGCCGCCCAGCGCTCGCCTGTCTACAGGCTCGCCATGGACTGGCGCGTGGCCCTGCCGCTGCACCCGGAGTACCGCACGCTCCCGATGGTCTGGTACGTGCCGCCGCTCTCGCCGGTCCTTGGCCTAGTCGAGAACGGGGAGCCGGACCCCGACAACGTCTTCCCGGCCATAGACGAGCTGCGCATACCGATGCAGTACCTGGCCAACCTGCTCACGGCGGGGGACGAGGAGGTGGTCCGGGGGGTCCTCAAGAAGCTGGCCGCGATGCGCGGCTACATGCGCGAGAAGAACCTCGGGGGCGAAGGCTACGCCGAGATAGCCGCCTCGGTCGGCATGTCGCCAGAGACTATGGAGGATATGTACCGCCTGCTCGCCATCGCCAAGTACGACGAACGCTACGTCATCCCGCTCGCCCACAAGGAGTTGGGGACCGACGAGCCATACGCGCAGCGCGGAAGCCGCGGCCTCGACTTCGCCGCTGACCGCGCCGCGAACGGGGGGCGCAACGAGGCGTACTACGCCGCGCAGCAGAATCTCGAGCAGACGGCTCGCGAGCTCTACGAGCAGAGCACCTGCAGCCTGGACTTCGCCGGCGGCCCTGGAAGCTGCGCCTCCGCCGAGAGCGGCGGGGGTCGCAACGCATCCTTCTACGCCATGAAGGACGAGCTCGAGAGAAAGGCCCGCGAGCTCGGCGGGAAGGTGCCTACCCCCAACGTCCAGCTCTTCAAGAGCAAGAAGGACTTCGAGGCGTTCCACCTCAGGCAGCCGCGGGAGGCTTGAGTGATCTTCAAGCTGCTCTCGATACTGCTCCGCTACCCGGACGACGAGGTCCTGGAGCACAGGGGAGAGATCTCCGCCGCCGCTCGCGAACTTCCGGTCTCACCCGCCAGAGACTGCATACTCGCCTTTCTGGCCTACTGGGAGAACGAGCCCGCATCCCGCCTGCAGCCAGGCTACACCGCGGCCTTCGACTTCAAGCGGCGGGGCTGCCTGTATTTGAGCTACTACCGCTACGGCGACGCGCGGGCGCGCGGGCAGGTCCTCGCGGAGATGAAGGAGGCGTACTCGCGGGCTGGCTACCCGCTCGACACCACCGAGCTCCCCGACTACCTCCCGCTCGTGCTGGAGTTTGCCTCGGAGGTCCCGGAGGAGGGGCTACCCATGCTCGCCGAGCACAGGGCGGCCATAGAGGTCATCCGCCGCTCGCTGCGCCACGACAGGAGCCCGTACGCTCACCTGGTCGAGGCCCTCGGCTTCTTCCTGCCGGAGCTCGACGGGGAGACCCTGGCGGAGATGCAGAGGCTCATCGTGCAGGGACCGCCGCAGGAGAGCGTTGGCCTCGAGCCGTACACCGCCGATTCCCCGCCGGGAGGTAGCATGAGCAAGGCCGCGTACGGGGGAGGAGAGCGTTGAACCTCTGGGATCAGTTCTTGTGGGTGATCTTCCCCTACCTCGCGCTCGTCACCTTCGTGCTCGGGCACGTCTACCGCTACGCCTACGACCAGTACGGCTGGACTTCGGGGTCCAGCCAGATACTCGAGCGACGCCTCCTGATGTGGGGCGTGCTGCTCTTCCACTGGGGCTTCCTCTTCGTCTTTGGCGGCCACGTCATGGGGTTGCTCGTCCCTCTCAGCGTCTACAACGCCATAGGGGTCTCCGACCACAACTACCACCTGCTCTCCTTGTGGGCCGGCGCGCCGGTCGGGATCGTCGCCCTGGTCGGGATCCTGCTGCTCAACATCCGCCGCTGGTTCATACCGCGCATCCGGGTCAACACCAGCGCGATGCGCTTCATAACGGACGCTCTGCTCCTGGTGGTGATCCTGCTGGGGCTCGGAGCCACGATCGGCTACCGCGTCTACGCCAACCAGTACGAGCTGCAGGGCGAGT
>DASTQK010000374.1:0-4405 GCA_035761765.1 Rubrobacteraceae bacterium | reverse complement strand
AGATCACCAACGTGCTGGGCTTGCGGGGCCTGAGGCTGATGGTCGAGGAGGCGCGAACCACGCCTCTAGCCGCCTACATGGAGGTAGCTTCCTGTGTGCCATCTACCTCGACGGTGTTCGAGACGGCGGGGGCGGTAATCGGGCCGGAGGAGGTCGCCGAGGCTCTCTCGTGGGGGGAGGACGTGATCGCTTTGGGCGAAGTGATGAACTTCCCCGGCGTGGTCTTCGGCGACGAAAAGATGCACGCTGAGATAGCGGCGGCCCTTCGCGCGGGCAAGATCGCCGACGGGCACTTCGCCTGGCCCCCGGACGACTGGCGCCTCGCCGCCTACGCCGCGAGCGGCATTACCGGCTGCCACGAGGGCACGACGCCGGAGGATACGGTCTGGCGCCTCAGGCAGGGCATGTACGCCAAGCTGCGACGCGGCTCGGCCTGGCACGACGTGGAGGCGACGATAAAAGCGCACACTGAGATGGGCCTGGATCCCCGCCACATCGTGCTCGTTACCGACGACCGGAGCCCCGAGTCCCTGGTCGAGGAGGGACACGTGAACTTCGTGGTGCGCCACGCTATCCGGCAGGGCGTCAGGCCGATAACCGCCTTCCAGATGGCCACGCTCAACCCCGCCGAGCGCTTCGGGGTGTGGCGTGACGTAGGGAGCGTTACCCCGGCGCGCTGCGCGGACATCATCCTCCTCGACGGGAACCTCGCCGACGTGAACGTGACGCTCACCATCGCAGCCGGAGAGGTCGTCGCCGAGGATGGACGCATGGTCGTGGATCTCCCCGCCTTCGAGTACCCTGACCATGCGCTCGACACCGTCAAGCTCCAGAGCGATATCTCGGAGGAGACCTTCGACGTGCGCGCGCCTGCTCGGAACGGGAGGGTGCGGACGCGGACCATCAGGGTCATCGAGAAGCACGTCGATACGAAGGAGGAGTGGGCCGAGCTTCCGGTAGAGGATGGGCTCGTCCGCCTCGACCCCGGGCAGGACGTCGCCAGGATCTGCGTCATAGAGCGCCACGGCAAGACGGGTGATCACCTGACGGGCTTCGTAGCAGGGCTGGGTTTTGACCAGCCGGCTGCCCTGGCCACCACCGTCGCCCACGACAGCCACAACCTGATGGTCATGGGCAACTCGGAGGAGATGATGGCGCGCGCCGCCCGCGCCGTGGCCGACGAGGGGGGCGGGGTGGCGGTCGCCGCCGGGGAGGAGCTCACGCTGCTCCCCCTGCCCGTAGCCGGTCTCATGTCCCCCGAGCCCTACGAGGATGTCGCGGAGCGGTCGAAGGCTATTGGCGAGGCGCTCGTCCGGGCGGGATGCCGGCTCGACTACGCCTTCATGACGCTCTCGTTCCTGGCGCTCGTCGTGCAGCCCGAGCTGCACGTCTCGGACAAGGGGCTCGTCGGGGTGAGCGAGGGCGGCTATGGGTTCGTCGACCTCTTCGAGCACGCCTGAAGGGACCGGCGAGACGTCGCCGGAGTAATGATAATGCGGCATGGTATTGACTTGCTAGAACGGAGGGACGGATATGTGGAGTTCCATAGCCCCGACTCCTGGTATGAGGCTCTGGAGGTCAAGGCGGCGCAACCGGAGGCCGTGCCCATCTTTGGTGGGACCGATGTCATGGTCGACCTGAACTTCGACCGGGAGAGGCCCGGTGCCGTTCTGGACCTCACGCGGGTCCCCGAGTTGGGGGAGTGGGATGAGGGCGACGGTCGTCTGCGCGTCGGTGCCGGAGTGACCTACACGCGGGTAATCCGCGAGCTCGGGAGCGAGTTGCCGGGGCTTGCGATGGCCTCGCGGACGGTGGGGTCGCCCCAGATCCGAAACCGCGGCACCGTGGGCGGCAACCTGGGTACCGCCTCCCCGGCCGGCGACGCGCTCCCACCGCTCTACGTCTCGGACGCCGAGGTGGAGCTCGCCTCCACCAGGGGCACCCGTCGCGTCCCCGTCGCCAGCTTCATCACCGGCCCCAAGAGGAACGCTATGCGGCCGGACGAGCTCATAGCGGCCTTCCACGTTCCCAGGGCCGAGGGACCGCAGCAGTACGCCAAGATCGGGACGCGCAACGCGATGGTAATCGCCGTCTGCGCCTTCGGCCTGGCTCTCCATCCGGAGCACAAGAGAGTCGGGGCCTGCCTGGGCTCGGCGGCGCCTACGCCGGTCCGGGCCCGCGAGGCCGAGGAGTTTATCGAGAGCGTGCTCGACTGGGACTCGAGGGGGGAGATAGGCGACTCCGAGCTCCGGCGCTTTGGCGAGCTGGTGGGGGAGGCTGCCAGCCCCATAAACGACGTCCGCGGCACCGCCGCTTACCGCACCCACGCCGTGGGCGTGCTCGCGCGCCGCACGCTCGGGTGGGCCTGGGACGAGTACAGGGGTGGCAAGTAGTGCGGCTCAGGCTCGACGTCAACGGCGAGACGAGAGAGGCGGACGGCGTCTGGGAGGGCGAGAGCCTCCTGTACGTGCTGCGCGAGCGGCTCGGGTTCCCCGGCTCCAAGAACGCCTGCGAGCAGGGTGAGTGCGGCTCGTGCTCCGTCTACCTCGACGGCGTGCTCGTCTGCTCCTGCCTGGTGCTCGCCGGCCAGGCCGAGGGGCGCGAGGTCGTAACCGTCGAGGGGATAGCCGAGGGCGAGGAACTGCACCCCGTGCAGAGGGCCTTCGTCGAGGCCGGAGGGGTGCAGTGCGGGTTCTGCACGCCGGGGCTCATAGTCGCTACCCACGATTTGCTAGGACGTAATCCCGATCCCACCGAGGCGGAGATCCGGGAGGCCCTCGCCGGCAACCTCTGCCGCTGCACCGGCTACGAGAAGATCCTCGACGCGGTCCGCCTCGCGGCGCAGAGGATGAGCTAGGGGCGGAGGCTGCGTGTTTGATCACTGCGAGATGCCGGCTCGCCGAGGGAGTAGAGGTTCTACTATGACGATCGAGCAGACGGTGCCTGCGGCCCCTACCCGCGAACGCCCGGTCACCACAACGCCGGGTAAGGTAGGAGAGCACACAGAGCGCGCAGACGGTGTCCCGAAGGTAAAGGGCGAGTTCGAGTACTCCTCGGATCTCTGGATGGATGGGATGTTGTGGGGAGCGACGCTCAGGAGCCCCCACCCGCACGCGAACATCTGGTCCATAGATACCGCCGAGGCGGAGGAGATGCCGGGGGTGCACGCTGTCCTGACCCACGAGGACGTTCCCGGCCGCAAGGTCTACGGGATGGAGGTCCCGGACCAGCCGGTGCTCGCGTGGGAGAGGGTCCGCTACCAGGGCGAGGCCGTCGCCATCGTCGCCGCGGACCATCCCGAGACCGCGAGGCGCGCGCTGGAGAAGATAGCGGCCCAGTACGAGGTCCTCGCCCCCCTGACCGACCCGGAGGAGGCGGTGAAGGAGGACGCACCGCGCCTCCACCTCTCCGGGAACGTCCTCAAGCGCATAGACGTCCTGCACGGCGACGTGGCAGAGGCTGAAGCCTCCGCCGACGTGGTCGTGAGCGGGGAGTACGAGGTCGGGATGCAGGACCAGGCCTTCCTCGGTCCCGAGTCCGGGCTCGCTGTGCCCGACGGGCAGGGCGGCGTGGACCTCTACATCTCCACCCAGTGGCTCCACCTGGACCAGGCCCAGGTCGCCGAGAGCCTGGGCCTGGACCCCGAGCAGGTCCGGCTGACCCTCTCTGGCGTCGGTGGCGCGTTCGGCGGGCGGGAGGACCTCTCGATGCAGATCCACGCCTGTCTGCTGGCGCTGGAGACCGGTCGCCCGGTGAAGATGGCGTACAACCGCGAGGAATCGTTCTTCGGGCATGTCCACAGGCACCCCGCGAAGATGCGCTACGAGCACGGCGCGACGCGAGACGGCGAACTCCTCTACGTCAAGGCCAGCCTCGTCTTCGACGGCGGCGCCTACGCCTCCAGCTCCATCGCCGTCTGCACCAACGCGGCGACCTTCGCCTGCGGCCCCTACGACGTGCCCAACGCCCGGATAGAGAGCCACATGCTCTACACCAACAACCCGCCCTGCGGCGCGATGCGCGGCTTCGGTGCGGTCCAGGTCTGCTTCGCCCACGAAGCCCAGATGGACAAACTGGCAAACGAGCTCGGGATGGACCCCGTGGAGCTCCGCATAAAGAACGCCATGAGGCCCGGTATCAGGTTCCCCTTCGGCCAGGAGGTGCCACCGCCTGCTCCCGTCAGGGAGATCCTGGAGCGCGTCAGGGACATGCCCCTGCCGGAGGAGGAAGAAGTTATGGGCCGCGACCTGCGCCGGCTCCCTGGCGGCGTCTCCAACGTGACGCACGGCGAGGGGGTGAGGCGCGGGGTAGGCTACGCCGTGGGATACAAGAACGTAGGCTTCTCGGCCGGCTTCGACGACTACTCGACGGCGCGAGTCACGCTCTCCATCGAGGAGGGCGAGCC
>DASTQK010000373.1:0-4673 GCA_035761765.1 Rubrobacteraceae bacterium | reverse complement strand
GGAGGCGTCAGATCGGAGTCTTCAACATCCGCGGCGAGCTCTACGGCTTGCCCAACGTCTGTCCCCACCAGACGGGCCCGCTCTGCGAGGGCAAGCCGCCTCTGGGCACCCTCGTCTCGCGGGCGGAGAACGACTGGCGATTCGAGTGGGTCCACGAAGGCGAGGTAGTCGCCTGCCCCTGGCACGGCCTCGAGTACCATGTTCCGACCGGCCGGTGCCTCGCCTACCCCAGCATCAGCCTGCGCCGCTACGAGGTCTTCGTCGAAGCCGGCAAGGTGAAGGTGATCCTCTGATCGGGATGGGTACCGCCGAACCGCAGGTAGATGGCTGGCTCGCAGTCCGCGAGGAGGAAGCCGCGTACTTCGTGGTCCGGGCTGAGGACCCGGAGGACTGGTTGGCACGCTTCGAGAAGAGCGGTGACTTCCCGGCCCGCGAGTGGGCCGAGAACATGGTCCACGTCTACAACCGGCGCCTCTCTCTGAGATCCGCGGCACCGCCCACGCCACCGGGGACCAGACCCGCAAGCTACCACCCTGACCGGTAGGAGCGTTCCCCGGGAACGCTCTACGGTACACTGGTTGCGAGGACGAGTCTCTAATCACAAGAGTACGGGAGGATGATCCTCTATGGCCGGTAGGGATCGGTTCGCTTTCGACGAAGTCGGGCGTCTGCCCGCGCAAGGAGACAACGTGGCCATCGCTACGCGAAGGATCGAGGCGGGCATTCGGGTGGCGTACGAGGGCTCGGAGTTCACGGTACCGCACACCGTCCTCGAAGGGCACCGCTTCGCCGTCGAACCCGTCGCCGAGGGCGAGAATCTGCTCTCGTGGGGCCTCCCCTTCGGTAAAGCTCTAAAGGATATCGGGGCCGGCGAGTACGCGTGCAACGAGAAGATCTTGCGCGTCCTGCGCGAGCGCCACGGGACTCTGCTCCGGCTAGACGAGGATGGAGACCCCGAAGGAACCCACGACCAGGGCGGGGGCAGGCTCCCCGGAGGGTACCGCAAGGAGGGCCTCGCGCTGCCAGACGAACCCAACTTCCGCGACGCCGAGCTCGAGCCCTACGTCCTGGAAGAGGAGACCTTTCGGCCCGGCGCCCAGGTGCCGCTTCGCGACGAGCCACGCATCTTCACGGGCTACCGGCGTGGCGCGGGACGCGGGGTAGGTACGCGCAACTACGTCGTCCTCCTGGGCGTCACCTCCCGGCTCACCGGGTTCGTGCGGGCGCTGGAGTGGGAGATGAACGGCGTCGCGGACGCCTACGAGAACATAGACGGCATAGTCTGCGTGGCTCACACGGAGGGCGGCGAGGACCGTACGCCGAATAACCTGGACCTCCTGCTCAGAACCCTGAGCGGCTTCGTGGTCAACCCGAACGTCGGGGCGGTGCTCGTCCTCGATCAAGGCGGCGAAGGGGCCGTTACTAACGAGATGCTCCGCTCCTACCTCGAGGAGCACCGCTATCCCGTAGAAGACGTGCCACACGCGTTCATGAGCCTCGAGGGCAGCTTCCGATCCGACCTGGAGAGGGCGAAGTCCGTGGTGCGCGGCTGGCTGGAAGCGGTGAACGAAGCGCGGCGCACGGAGGAGCCCGCCTCCGAGCTGAAGATAGCCTTGCAGTGCGGGGGCTCCGACGCCTTCTCCGGGGTCTCGGCGAACCCGCTCGTCGGGTGGGTCTCGAAGGAGGTCGTGCGCAACGGAGGGGCCGCGAACCTCGCCGAGACGGACGAGCTCATCGGAGCCGAGCGCTACGTGCTGGCAAACGTCAGGGACGCAAAGACGGCGCGGCGCTTCTTGCGGACGGTCGAGCGGTTCAAGGAGCGCGTGGGCTGGCACGGGCACACCGCCGAGGACAACCCTTCGGGCGGGAACAACTACCGCGGGCTCTACAACATCTCCATAAAATCCATCGGCGCCGCGCGCAAGAAAGACCCCGACGTGCGCGTAGACCGTGTCATTGACTATGCCGAGAGGATGGGCGAGGGTGGGTTCTACTTCATGGACAGCCCCGGCAACGACCTGGAGAGCGTCGCCGGGCAGGTTGCCGCGGGGGCGAACATGATCTTCTTCACCACAGGCAACGGCTCCATAACCAACTTCCCCTTCGTCCCCACCATAAAGGTCGTCACCACCACGGGCCGCTTCAACCTCCTCTCCAAGGACATGGACGTGAACGCAGGCGCCTACCTCGACGGCACCCCCATGGAGGAGCTAGGCCGCGAGATGTTCGAGCGCACCCTGAGCGCCGCCTCCGGAGAGAAGACCGTCGGCGAGAGGGCCGGGCACGCCCAGGTCTCTATCTGGCGCGACTGGAAGCAGAATAGCTCGGAGAACCTGGAGGAGCTGGAGAACGCCCCCGAGCCCGACGGCGAGCCCCTGCCTGTCGAGCGGGGCGACGAGGACCTCCAGTTCTCCTTCCGGGCGATAGCGTCCGAGCGCGGGCCGGTCGCGGACCAGGTCGGGCTCGTCATGCCCACGAGCCTGTGCTCGGGCCAGATAGCGCGCCGCATCGCCAACCGCCTGAACGAGAGCGATGCCACGCAGGAGAAGATAACGCGCTTCGTCGCCCTGCCCCACACCGAGGGCTGCGGGGTCTCCGCAGGCTCGGCGGAGAGGATCTACTCGCGCACCGTCCTCGGCCACCTCGCGAACCCGGCCGTCCGGTTCGCCCTCCTCCTGGAACACGGCTGCGAGAAGACCCACAACGACTATTTCGAGGCCCTCCTGAGGGAGCGCGGCCTCGACCCGTCCCGCTTCGGCTGGGCGAGCGTCCAGCTCGACGGCGGCATAGAGAGCGTGGTCGAGAAGGTGGAGACGTGGTTCGACGAGACCCTCTCCAAAGCGGACGTCCTCCCTCGTGTGAGCGCCGGCCCGGAAGCGCTCCGGCTCGGCCTCTACGCCGCCGGCCCCCTCTCCGACGACGCAGCCCGGAGCCTGGCGGACATAACTCGGGCCGTCGCGGGCGCCGGAGGCACGGTCGTCGTCCCGGAGCGGGCGGCGGTGCTCTCCTCGCCGCTCTTCCTCGACACGGTTCTGGGGGATCATGCCGTACGCAACACCCTGTCCTACGGACAGCAGGCAGATAGACCAGGTCTCCACGTCATGGAGGCGCCGACGGACCACTGGATCGAGACGGCGACGGGCCTCGGAGCTACGGGGGTGGAGGTCATGGTAGCCCACGTCGCGGGGCGTCCCTTGCAGGCGCACCGCATGATACCGCTCCTCCAGATCTCCTCGGACCCCCGGACGCTGCAGAGCTACGCCGACGACCTCGACGTGCTACTCGAAGGCGACCCGGCTTTCTGGGCGGATCAGACACTCCGGGCGCTCGCCGCCGTCGCCTCCCGCGAGCGCAAGCCTAGACTGTTCGAGGCGGGCAATACGGACTTCCAGTTCACGCGCGGTCTGCTCGGCGTCTCGATGTAGAAAGAGCTGAAGGCGAAGCCCGAGCGTGCTAGTCACGCAGGTAGAGCCTGGCGTCCGGCCTGCCGGCGACCTTCTCCACGTGGGTGACGACGGAGCGGTCGAGCGTCGCTATGTCGGGCCAGTTGATCTCCACCATGTTGCCCGCCGGATCGCGCACGTAGAGCTGCACAGCGCCGTCAGGCAGCTGATAAACCTTCGAGTGGTAGCCCGAGCCCACCCCGACGCCGAGCTCCCCCACCTTCTTGTACGCCGCCTCGAAGTCGTCCACGTCCACGCCGAAATGGTGGGTCCTCGGCGCCGACTCCTCGAGATCGTAGGCGTGGACGCTGACGTGTGTGAGACCCCTTGCGCCCACGGGCTAGCGCGCGAGACGTCTGGGCTCGGATGCGCCCCTCGAGCCGATCAGCATGAGCACGGAGATCAAAGCTATCCACAGAAGTCCCGCGACGGCGCCGAGGAGCGGCAGGAGGAAGTGCAGAAGGGTGAGCAGGGCGGCCACCAGGCCCACCAGGGCCATCCACCTCGGCACAATGCCCGTCCCCAGCGCCACGAGCGAGGTCGCCGTGATCATCACCGAAGCGCCCACCTGGCAGAAGTGGTACAGCCACGCCGAGAGCGCCAGCGCCGTGAAGGCAGGCTCTCCGTCGGGCGTGAAGTTCTCGAAACGTAGCACGGCGGCCGGGTAGAGGACCTCGGCGGCGTACCCCGCACACGAGAGCACTATGAACAGCGTCCCGCCCGCCAGCGCCGCCGAGGAGAATAATCCTCCCTCCTCGCCCTCGGCGCGGCCGAGCAAGCCGTGCAGCGCCCCAAGAAACCAGAGGAAGAAGAAGGTGGAGAAGACGGCGATCACCCCGTTGGCCATTACGAAGGTCCCAGGGGAGGCACCGAAGTAGCCTGCCACGTCCGCCGCGCTCGACGTCGGCGTCGGCGCGTCCGGGTATCCCACCACGTAGGCCGGCACCATCAGGAGCACGAAGAGTAGCCCGCACACCCCGCCCAACCTCGCCAGGTTCCTGCCCGCCATCCGCTCCTCCTGTTTGTAGACGTCCCGTCCGCTACGCATGGTATACGAAGTGGCGGCGAGCGCTCAACCATCCCCCTTCTCGGCGCTCTCGAGAAAGAGGAGGCCGGGAGCCTACGGGCCCCCGGCCTCCTCGGGTAGCGTTACCCGCCTACACCGGGCGAATGGCCACGGTCTTCCACGCAGAGTAGAAGTCCAGTGCAGCGGGGCCCTGCTCGCGGCCG
>DASTQK010000372.1:0-3755 GCA_035761765.1 Rubrobacteraceae bacterium | reverse complement strand
GGTAGGAGAGCTCATCGGAGACAAGCTGCCGGTAACCCCGAGCCGTACCTCGTCTCTCCCGCTCCTCGGCCGTGCGGCCTCTGGCGCCCTCGCCGGCGCGGCGCTCTTCGCCTCCGAAGGGCGTAGGAGTGTGACCGGCGGTGTTCTGGGGGCCGTCGGAGCGGTAGCGTCGGCCTACGCCGGGGAGCTGCTGCGCATGCAGATCGGGCAGCGCACCGGCCTGCCGGACCTCGTCGTGGCGCTCCTCGAAGACGGCGTCGCAATCCTCGGTGGCCACCGGCTGCTACGCTAGGCGCCTCAAAGACCCAGCCGGCGCAGGGTGGTCCGCACTGATTCCAGGTAGCCGCCACCGAAGAAGTAGACGTGCACGAGCAGCGGGTAGAGGTTATAGAGATCACGACGCTCCTCGAAGAAGCCATCCCTTATGCCACGGATCTCCGCGTAGCGCTCGAAGAAGGCCTCTCCAAAGGAGTCGAAGAGGCTTATGAAGGCGAGCTCTACCTCGGGGTCAGCATGGTAGATCGCCGGGTCGAGGAAGGCTGTTATTCTGTCGCCCTTTGCGAGCACGTTGGCGCTCCACACATCGCCGTGGACGAGGGAGGGGTGCTCGGGCTCTTCGAGATAGTCGTCCAGCCGTTCGGCCAGCCTGTGTATTCCCTCCAAGTCCACTCTCGGCAGCCTGCCCGCCTCGTGTGCGACCCGCGCCAGATAGAGTAGCCGCTGCTCGCGGAAGAACTCGATCCAGCTGCCGGTCCAGAGGTTTGGCTGGTCCAGGCTCCCGATGAGCGTGTCCCGTTCGTGACCGTAGGCGTCGGCGCTGATTCCGTGCAACGCCGCGAGGAGTTCCGCAGCGTGGCGTTCGGAACCATCGGAGAAGCGGCTACTCCCTTCGACATACTCCATCAAGAGAAGAGTCTCCGAACCGTAGAACACCTGCGGGACGGGCAGGTCGCTATTCTCGCCAAGATAGCGGAGCATGTACGCCTCGCGCTCCAGGTGTGAGGCGCTCTCCCGGTCCACCTTCGCGACGAGCGTAGAGCCGCCTTCCAGCTCTACCCTGTATACCTCCCCTATGCAGCCGCCGCCCATGGGTCGGGCGCTCAGGAGGCGCTCGCCGAGATACTCCTCTATACCTTCGGCCAGGATCTTCTCAGTCACGGTGGGAGAGATGTCGCCGCCGGATATCTTCCAGCAGGCCCTCGGACGCCTCCTCTACGAGGTCCAGGACATACTCGAAGCCGTCTGGGCCTCCGTAGTAGGGATCCGGGATCTCCCTTTCAGGCGAGTCGGTAGCGAAGTCGAGGAAGGGCCTGACGACGGCACTGCCCCGGCAGAGAGCGGCGACCACGCGGTAGTTGTCCTCGTCCATGGTCAGGACGTAATCGAAGTTTTCGCAGTCCTCGGGCGAGATCCTGCGCGCCCGCTGGGAACCGAGGTCGAGCCCGCGCGCCCGCGCACTCCTCTGCGCCCGCTCGTCCGGCGGACTCCCGACGTGCCAGGCGCCGGTCCCGGCGGAGTCCGCGCAGACCTCGTGCTGCAGGCCCTCACGCCGCAATAAGGCCTCGAAGACGCCTTGAGCGAGCGGCGAGCGGCAGATATTTCCCATGCAGACAAAGAGTACGCGTACCACAGGGAGGTAATATACCCTCAAAAGGGACGAATTTTACGCTAGCGTCCGGTCTTCTCCTCGCTCCTCCCGGGAACCGGTCCGGATCGGGTAGAACGGAGAAGAAGGTTTGCTAGACTGGATTTTTCGGAGGACCGGAGAGGAGAGGGCATGGCCGAGGTACGCAGGGTCGGGATGCTTACAGGAGGCGGGGATGCGCCAGGGCTTAACGGCGTGATCCGGGCCGTCACCATGAAGTCCATCGAGGACTACGGCTACGAGGTAGCCGGCATAAGGCGCGGCTGGAAGGGACTTCTGGAACCCGGATCCGATTCCGTGCAGTCTCTGGGGGTAGACGACGTCCGCTACATCTTGCAGCAGGGCGGCACCATACTCCTCTCCTCGCGCACCAACCCCTACAAGAACGAGGGCGATGCCGAGAAGGTGGTAAAGAACCTAAAGGAGTTTGGCATAGACGCCCTAGTAGCCATCGGCGGCGACGACACTCTGGGGGTAGCCAAGCGTCTCTACGACGACTTCGGGGTGCAGGTCGTAGGGTGCCCCAAGACCATCGACAACGACCTCTCGGCCACCGACACGACCTTCGGGTACGACACCGCCGTCTCCATTGCCACAGAGGCCATAGACAGGATAAGGACTACAGCCAAGAGCCATGAGAGGATCATCGTAGTCGAGGTCATGGGGCGGCATGCGGGTTGGATCACCTGGGGTGCCGGCCTGGCCTCGGCCGCGAACGTTACTCTGATCCCCGAGGTGGAGCCGGACCTCGAGGCGATTACCGGCCTCTTCAAGAAGCGCGCCGAGCGTGGCGAAAAGTGGGGGATTGTCGCCGTCAGCGAGGGGGTGACCTTCAGCGAAGACTTCGTGACCCAGACGGAAGAGAAGGACGAGTTCGGCCACGTCCGCCTCGGCGGCGTCGGCGAGGGCCTGGCCGGGGAGCTCAAGGAGCGAACCGGTATAGACACCCGGCACGTCGTCCTCGGACACCTGCAGCGTGGCGGCACCCCGACCGCCTTCGACCGTATTCTCTCGACCCGCTACGGCCTGCGCGCAGCCGAGGCCGTCAAGAACGGGGAGTGGGGGCAGATGGTCGCGCTCAGGGGTAACGACGTCGTCACCGTCTCCCTCGACGAGGCCACAGCCGAGACCAAGACAGTCCCAGACGACCTGTACAGGGCCCTCCAGACCTTCTTCGGCTGACGACAAAGCCCGGTTCCCGCGGAGCGATCGAGACGTGCGCTCCCCGGCGTGGATGGTCGCCTACGCGGTAACGCTGCTCCTGCTCGGAGCTGCATACGTCGCGCTCGTCTTCTTCGACCGCGGGATCGCCTTCGTCTTCGCCCTCGCCGCGCTCGTGACGGTCCTCGTTGCCCTGGTGCTGGCGCTGAAGAGGTGAAAAGAGCTAGCCGGCATCCCCCGCGGCGTGAGCGCCGATGCGGCGGTAGCGCTCGTGGCGAGCCTCGATGAGAGCTTCGGAGTCGGCTTCCGAGAGACCAGAGATCACACGGTCCAGAGCGTCGCCGACCTCCCGGATCGCGGTCTCTGGCTCCTTGTGCGCCCCGCCCAAGGGCTCCGGGAGGACCTCGTCCACGATGCCGTGCTGCTTGAGGTCTCTCGCGGTCAGCTTGAGCGCCTCTGCGGCCTCGGCGGCGCGGCCGGGGTCGCGGAAGATTATGGAGGCGCACGCCTCCGGGGCTATGACCGACAGGTAGGAGTTCTCGAGCATCCCCACGTAGTCCGCGACGCACATCGCGAGTGCGCCGCCCGAGCCGCCTTCGCCGATGATCACCGAGATGACCGGCACCGGGGCTCTCGCGAGCGCCATGAGGTCGGCGGAGATGGCCCACGCCTGCCCCCGCTCCTCGCCGCCGCGCCCGGCAAAAGCCCCAGGCGTGTCCACCAGAACCACGATCGGGAGCCCGAAGCGCTCGGCGAGCTCGTAGAGACGTTTCACCTTGCGGTAGCCCTCCGGGTGGGCCATGCCGAAGTTGCCCTTGACCCGACTCCTGGTATCCCCGCCCTTGTCGTGGCCGAGGAGGACGACGTTGTGGCCGCCGCGCTTCAGCCTCGCGAGACCGCCGCGCACAGCGGGGTCGTCGCCGAAGAAGCGGTCGCCAGAGAGCTCGTA
>DASTQK010000371.1:0-4125 GCA_035761765.1 Rubrobacteraceae bacterium | reverse complement strand
TAGCCGAGGCCGAGGCTGCGCTGGCCGAAGAAGGAGATCCCTGGGCCGCCTTCTCGACCTTCATGCTCCGCATCGTGGACGCCGACACGCACTCGCTGGTGCTGAGCCTGGCGGGGACCTTCGCTCCCACGCACGAGATGTACCAGAACGGCCAGAGAGCCGAGGAGCTCAACGAGCGGGTGCTCGAGCGCACCAAGGCCGCGGGAGCCCTCCGCTACGACGTCGAGGCCGTCGACATCGCCCTGCTTTTCGAGCAGCTGGCGGCCGTCCGCGTTGCAGACGAGGAGCGGACCCGGCAGCTTCGCCACAGGTACCTCGCGCTGATCCTCGACGCCCTTCGGAATTCCTCGGGGTCTCCGCTGCCCGGCCCGCCGCCCAGCTGGGAGGAGATCGGTCGGCGCTGGGAGCCCTAGTGCTCTCCTGCGTACCATCGCCGCCCTCATCGCCTAGATCACAACGGGCGCACCTGACCGCCGATTCCTCTCTTACACGCGGTGCCGCAAGCGGGACACGGACGCATAACCGTTCGACCAGCGTCACCTCGACCTCCAGTTCCTCGCCCAGCTTGGCCCGAAATCGCAGCTCCGAGGGCTGGGTGTTTCGGGACTCACGCGTCCTCGATAACTCCGCCCGGTGACACAGCACACCGTGAGCACGCTCGGGTGCGCGGGGAGGCGCTGGTGGGGCTATTTTGGTGATCGCGCAGTTCGGGCCAAGGCGGTCCCTGCGCAAACACCTTGTCTAGGTAGTCCCAACGATAGAAGGGTACCTGGCATGCCGTTCTCCGTAAGCTCAGCGCGGTATACTCGAGGATCAGCCGGCCTTTGCAGGCATTACTTTGAGCATGGATCCCTACACCTTTCGGGAGGAAACGAACCGGTGAGGACACTGAGCGGTCCGTCCGGTCCCAAGGGTCACCTCCTCGGGGATAATCTGTGGGAGTACGCGAAGGACCCCTTGGGCTTCCTTTCTCGCTGTGCCCGAGAGTACGGGGACATAGTACAGCTGCGCTTCATGGGTCAGACGTTCTACCTGCTCTCGCATCCGGACCTGATCGAGTACGTCCTCGTCGAGAACAACCGCAACTTCACCAAGACGAAAATCCTCAAGAGAAACGGTCGCCTGCTCGGCGAGGGGCTCTTGACGAGCGAGGGCCAGTTCTGGCGGCGCCAGCGACGGCTCGCACAGCCAGCCTTCCACCGCAGGAGAATAGCCGCTTACGGAGAGGTGATGGCCTCCTTCGCCGAGCGCTCGCTCGAAGCCTGGCGGGACGGTCAAACCGTCGACGTCCACGAAGAGATGACGCGCTTGACGCTCGAGATAGTGGCCAAGTGCCTCTTCGATGCCGACGTCGGGGCGGAGGCCAAGGACGTGGGGGGAGCGATGAAGGTGGCCCTGGAAGACTTCTCTTCGCGGCGGCGCCTGATCCGGATCCCCAAGGGCATCCCCACCCCGCACAACCTCCGCTTCGAGAGGGCAGCCCGCAGGCTCGACGCGATCGTCCACACCATCATCGAGGAACGCCGCAAGAGCCGCGAGGAGGACAGGGGTGATCTCCTCTCCATGCTGATGCTGGCCGAGGACGACAGCGGTGAGCGGATGACGGACAAGCAGCTCAGGGACGAGGTGATGACCCTGTTTTTGGCCGGCCACGAGACGACCGCCAACGCCCTCGCCTGGACCTTCTGGCTTCTAACTTCGAACGCCGCGGCCGAGGTCAAGTTGGCCGAAGAGGTCGAACGCGCGCTCGGCGGCAGGACCCCGACCGTGGGCGACCTGCCTCGCCTGCCGTACGTTGAGTGCGTCATCAAGGAATCGATGCGCCTCTATCCGCCTGCCTGGGTGATGGGCCGGGAAGCACTCGGGGAGTGCGAGCTCGGCGGCTACCGGATGCCCGCCGGTACCACTGCGCTGATGAGCCAGTGGGTGCTACACCGCGACCCGCGTTACCACCGCGACCCAAAGCGCTTCGACCCGGACCGCTGGACCGCGGGTTATGAGAAGGGGATGCCGCGCTTCGCGTACTTCCCGTTCGGCGGGGGACCCAGACAGTGCATAGGCGCGGGCTTCGCGATGACCGAGGCTTGCCTGGTACTGGCCACGGTGGCCCAGCGGTTCAGGATGGAGCTCGTTCCTGGCCAGAAGGTGGAGCCTTACGCCTCGATCACGCTAAGACCGAAGGAAGGAATACGGATGACCCTGGCGATGCGCTCGCAGGGAAGCTGACTCCGGCGCTGGGCCTCAAGGTTACCGGTTCTTACTGGCGGTCGTGACACGTCCTGACCCTTTCCGCTTCGGAGCCGCCCCGCGAGCGCTGCCGAGAAACCATCGCCCTACGTTCAGCGAGCCAGAAAGTCAGTAACCACTCGGTTGAACGTGTCCGGACACTCGCGCGGCGGCCAATGGCCACAGCGTTGCAGAACGCGCAGCTCCGAGTCCGGAAGGCGTTCGTACGCTCTGCGCGCCCATTCTACTGGCACCACGCGGTCGTGGTCGCCGTGGACCAGGAGGGTTGGCACGGCTACTTCGCCCAAGCGGAACGAGAGGTCGGTTTTCAGCCCGCGCCAGCCCACCTCGCTCTTGCGAAATGAGCGGAACGCCCGACCTGAGCCCGGCTGGTCCAGAAGGCGACGGGCTTCATCGACGAGTTCGTCGCTCACCACCCGAGGGTCCCAGACGATTCTGCGTAACCCGGAACGTAGCATGCGCCGGCTCCGACGTAAGAGCGCGTAGACCAGGTCCGCAGCCAACGGAGCATGCACGAGGCAGTATCCGAGCCGTCCGTAAGGGACATCTTTGCCGAGGCCGTAGCTAGCTACCAAGACCAGCTTCTCGACGCGCTCCGGCGAACACAGCGCGAAGGAGAGCGCCGCTCCACCTCCCATAGAGGTACCGACAAGTGCCGCGCGCTGAATCTCTAAAAAGTCCATTAGGTCCTCGAGCAAGCGTGCGTAGTAGACGAGATCGCACCGGCGGTTCGGCGTATCGCTACCCCCATACCCTGGCCAGTCGAAAGCGAGTACGGGACGGAGGCGAGACAAAGGCTCGATGGCGTACCGGTAGGAAAACTCGGCGGCATCGAATCCACCGCCATGGAGAAGCAGCACCGGGGATGCCCTTCCTGTCCCGGCGGCGAGGCAGCGTACGCGCAATCCGTCTATCCTTGCCCACGTAGTCTCTACCGTCGTGCTAACCTCACTAGCCACTGTGACCCCATCCTAGACCATGGTTCAGCCGCCAAGCTAGGAAGTCTCGGTACAATGATCTACTACACAACGCAGGCACATACACGAGGTAAATCATCAAGGCGTACCCAGAGGGCAGCATCGACTACTTGCACTCTTACCACAGCTCGCGGCCACGAGTGGACTGGAACAGGTGCGGCCAGGCGGCCGTGGCAACTCTCCTCGACTATCACGGGCTCGACCCTTATGGTCTAAACAAACCCATCTACGACGAAAACGACGGGCACCACCACTGGGCGGACGGCGAGATAATCGACAGGATTTGCGAGGACTTCCCGCCGAATCACCTGTTCGGACTATTCGGTACTACGCCCGGCCAGCTCGTAAAGGCGCTTCGATCTTCCGGGCTGGAGGCTAGCTGGGCTGCCTCGACGAATATAGGTAACGGACGCCAGCAAGTATGGGAGGAAGTCAAGCGATCGGTCGAAGCAGGCTTGCCCGTCATAGTCTCCATGGACATGGGCAAGCTTGGAGGTCGTCCCTTGAGTGCCCACTGGGGTGTGATCTACCGAATCGGAGATCCCTGCGTGCACCTGGCGAACACCAAAGACATTACTGTGGTGCCCGAGGCACATTTCTTTCGCGCGTTCGAGTGTTGGTTCATGCTCCCGCGCTTCCACCATTGCGCCGTCTTCGCTCGTCAGAAGACGGTTGGTTCTCAATAACAACCGCGCCGGGCTACACGGCCCGAGAGGGGCCCTGAGGACCGAGTGCGTAGGAGTCGTGCAGAGGCTGGTTGCGGGTGTCATCGCGCTGGTGCTCTCGGAGGTGAGCGCCGTCCCTACGCCGACACCTGACCGAGCCGATCGACTTCCTCGCGATAGAAGCTCATCTGGATACCGCCCTCGGTCATCACCGCGCGAACGCGCAGCCCTGGCAG
>DASTQK010000370.1:0-2508 GCA_035761765.1 Rubrobacteraceae bacterium | reverse complement strand
AGAGACCTTGCCGAGCACGTCGGCCAGGTAGGCGGCGAAGAGCGCGACGCCGGGGATAGCCGTGGCGAGAGCGCGCCGGTGCAATAGCGTCGAGCACAGCAGCGCGAGCCCGCCGAAGAACAGGCATATCGGCCAGAGGTTCAGGACAGCCGCGGCGGTCGTGAGGAGGGAGAGGTCCACGTCGAACACCAGCGCCGTCCCCCAGGTAAACAGGCCCACGGCGGCGGCGATTCCGAGGAGCGAGAGCGCGGTCGCGAGGAAGCTGCCCACGACGAGCTGCCAGCGCGGCAGCGGGTTGCCGAGCAGGATGTCCAGGGTCTGGCGCTCCTCGGCGCCGGCGATCGCCCCCGCGCAGGCCAGGATCGTAAAGAACGCGAGCGCGAGCGGGGCGAGGCTGAAGACCTGGGAGTCCAGAAACCCCTCGGGGGTGCCCATCTCCTCGATGTTGAAGGCCTCCCTCAAGCCCTCGGGATAGGCTCGCATGAGCTGATCCATCTGCTCCATATCTCCGAACGTCGGGAAGGTGGCGACTATAGCGGCGCTGTAGAGCCCCAGCGCCACCCCCCAGATGAGCGCGCCCCTCCTCTGCAGCCTTGCCGCATGCAGCACCAGCGCAAAGAGCGTCCCCCACGTCCGCCTCGCGTGCGCCCTGCGCGGCCCGGCACCCAGCTTCTTCATTACCGGTCCGAGGCTCACGACCGCCCCCCGTAGTACGTCAAGAATATCTCCTCGAGGCTCGGCCTCTCGTACTCCAGGCTCACGAGCCGGTGCTTCGCCGCGAGCTTCACCAGCCCGTCGGGCGCCTCGTGCAGCGCGAACGATATCCTCGCCCCGTCGGCCCTGAGGTCCCTCACGCCCGGCAGCGCCCTGAAGGGCTGCGGGTCCACGGGCCTATCAAAGGTCAGGGTCACGCGCCGGAACGCCTTGTTGACAAGCTCGCGGGTGGGCTCGACGGTCACGAGCTGGCCGTCGCGGATGATCCCGACGCGGTCGCACACGCGCTCGACCTCGCTGAGGACGTGCGAGGAGAAGAACACGGTCCTCCCCTCGGCCCTGACCTCGTCGACCATCTCCAGAAACTCCTCCTGGACCAGCGGGTCGAGGCCGCTTGTTGGCTCGTCCAGGACGAGGAGGGGCGGTCTGTGGAACATCGCCTGTATCAGCCCGACCTTCTGCTTGTTCCCCCGCGAGAGCCGGCGCATCGGACGGTGTAGATCCGCCCCGAGCCGCTCGGCCAGCTGGCGCGCGTAGCCAAGGTCTTTGACGCCCCGCAGCCGGGCGAAGAACCGCAGGAGATCCTCCCCGCTCATCCTGTCCTCCAGCACGAACTCGCCCGGCAGGTTGCCGAGCCGAGCCCTTATCTCCACGCTCTTCTTCCTGACATCCATCCCGAAGACCCACGCCCGTCCCTCCGAGGGGCGCAGGAAACCGAGGAGCGTGCGGATGGTCGTGGTCTTGCCCGCTCCGTTGGGGCCGAGGAAGCCGAACACCTCTCCCTCCCGAACCGCCAGGTCCACGTACCTGATGCCCCGGCTCCTGCCGTAGGTCTTGGTGAGCTTCTGGGTCTCGATCGCCGCGCTCATCGCCCCGTCTCGTCCTGTCCCGGCAGGGAGATTTTACTGCAGCCTTCCCGAGGCGACCCGTCGGAAAAAGCCGGCGCCTTGGAGCTCGACCCCCGTCTTCAGCGACTCTGCTATCTGCTGCCGGTCCCGGCTATGGTAGCGGGCAGGATGACCATAATCACTTCATGGGGGACGTCTCGGGGATCAGCCGCCGAAGAGCCGGGACCAGAAACCCCGGCTCTTGAGGGCCTTCAGCTCTGCCTCCAGGCGGACGCGGTCTTCGACCAGGGTGGATTTCTCTTCGACCAGTTCGAGGCGCTCCTGGATCAGGCGCTCCCGCTCGGACTCGAGCTTGGCCTTCTCCTCCTCGAGGGTGGAGATGGTCTTCTCCTGCAGCTCGCGCTGGAACTCGACGAGGTTGAGGCGCTCTATCTCGGACCAGAGGCGGTCTATCTCCATGCGAGCGGCGTCGCGTTCCTTGCGGATCTCCTCCATGTGGCGGCTCCGCTCCTCCAGGCGCGTCTTGTAGTCCTGGCCCTGCTGCAAGAGCCGCTCGTAGCGCTCCAGCGGGACAGCGGGTAGCCGCGAAGGACCGGGGTCGTCCCCGAGCACCTCACCCTCGAAGATCTCCTCTTCGGCGCCGAGCTCTCGCGCGAGCTCGACCACCTCCGAGAGCCTGAAGCTGTAGGCGCCGTCCTCGCCCCGCTCAGCCGCGAGGCGGCCCTCTTCAGCGAGCCGCCTGACGTCCTCCTCCGGGACGTCGAGAACGGCTGCCGCGCCACCTAGCCCGATGCGCTCCTGGCCACCCTCCATGACTGAATATTAGCTTGTCGGCCGCCGGCTTGTCAGCCCGATAGCTGGTCAGCTGATCAGCTAGTCAGCACGCCGCCCGGCTTCGCCAGGCGGCTTCTCGGCACGCTCCGGCCTGGTGGCCTCCGCTTTCACC
>DASTQK010000369.1:0-7193 GCA_035761765.1 Rubrobacteraceae bacterium | reverse complement strand
CCCTTATCACACCGCCGTAAACGTTGGCTCCGCCGAGCCTGAGACCGAGCACGCCCGCAAAGGCGGCCTCGGCCCAACCGGCGTTGGGGCTCGCCGTGAGCGGCCCGTAGCGCAACGCCGCACCCAGGGTGCGGCCCGGCCTTCCGGAGACTACCCCCGCCGCGAGGACCGTGACCCTTGCCGGGAGGAGGTTAGCGATATCGTCGAGCCTGGCCGAAGCCCAGCCCAGCTCTCTGTACGGACCCGTACGATAGCCGACCATCGAGTCCAGGGTGTTTATCGTCTTGTAGGTGAGCGCACCAGGCGCGCCGAAGAGGAGCCCGTAGAGCATCGGGGCTACCACGCCATCGCTCGCGTTCTCGGCCACGGACTCGACGGCTGCCCGGGCTACCTCGGTCTCCGAGAGGCGCTCCGTGTCGCGGCCGACCATCTCCCCTACTCTAGCGCGGGCCTGCTCGAGGTCGCCCCGCAGCAGCTCGCGCTCTACGGCTCCGGCCGCCGCGCCGAGACCGCGCATGGAGAGTGAGGTAGAGATCAGGGCCGCCCCGAGGACCCTGCGAAGAGGTCGGGGTGCCAAGGCCAAGACGCTCTGGACCGAAAGGTAGACGACTGTGGGGAGCGCAGCGGCCAGCACGATCCCCGCGAGGCGCCGGGTAAGGCGGCCTTTCAGCTCGACCGCCCGCTCTTCGAAGGCCGATATCACGCGCCCCATCCAGACCGTCGGGTGCAGTGATTCGGGTGGCTCACCGACGAGGGCGTCCAGGATGAGCGCCACGGCCACCTCTCCCCCGTGCCGGGCGCTCATCCCTCGCGCGGCTTCGGACCGTCGGAGGGGCGGGCGCGCCCGCGGACGACACCGACCAGCGCCCCGGCGGTGCCCGCGACGAGGGTCCTGAGGACGAGGTTCGCGATGGAGCGGCCCAGGTCCCTCGGCACCGGGGGCTGGAGGTCCTCCTCGACCTCCGACACCGTCGGCAGCGGCGGCGGGTCGTCGAGGCGCCCGGCCACCTTTTCGTTGTAGGCGACTATGCTCGGGGCCGCCTCGCGGGCGTAGGCGCGAATCTCGTCGGCGAAGAGCGTGGCGTTGAGCATCGTAGCGACAAACAGCGCGAGGCCGACCATCGCGGCTACCACGGTCGCAGCGAGCACGCAGTCCCGCAGCAGCAACGAGCGATAGGGCACGTCAGGGTCCACGCGGGTCGGGCGCGTTCTGATGGCGGCCAGAATAGCGAGAAACAGAGTGGCTGTCAGAGCGAGCTGGACCCTGAACCCTTCGATTGCCGTCAGGATCCAGTCCGGCACCTCCCGCGGATCCAGAAAGAGAAACCGCAGATCCGCGGCGAGCGTCACGACCACCGCAATAGTGCCGTAGAAGAACCCGATCCTGAGCGGTCCCAAAGGCTACCTCGACTAGACCTAGACTCCGGCTGTTCAGAATACAACATCGTATGCCGCACTTGTCAGCACGCTACGCCCTCTTGGGGCATCGCTCTCGGAGCCGCGCAGTAGCAGGAAGAGCCCGAGGAGCACACGAGCGCCGCCGAGACGGCGATCACCCGCTACGGCCGGGAGCGCGAACCTATGCCGTACCTTATCCCGTACCAGATCAGAGCCCCCGTCTCCCTTGCGAGCTGTCCCCGCCGCGACCACCTTCTGCGCCACATCGGGCTTCCGTACACAGGCTCGGCCCACGCCCGGAGTCCCGCCCGCTCGAAGGCGGCCACCGACCGGACGCAGTGTAGCGGGTCGGTGACTACAAGCACGCTCTCTACCCCGAGTTTCTGCGCGATGCCCGCGACGAGCCTCGCGGAGTCCCAGGTGTTGAGCGCCCGGCCCTCGAGCACCATGGCGTCGCCGGGAACTCCCTCCTCGCGCAGCACGCGTCCCATGACCTCGGCCTCTGCCGGCGGGTGCTTCCCGATGCCACCCGTCGGTATGAGCATACCCACCCGCCCTCGCGCGTATAGCCTGGCTGCGTGCCGAACCCTGGCCTCCAGCGTCCTGCTCGGCCTCCCGCCGGCGAGCACCTGCGTGCCCAGCACCACCGCGACCTCGACTTTTTCGGCAGGCGGCAGCGCAGCGCCTGCGTAGACGCGGAGCAAGGCGCGCAGCAAGCCCAGGACCCCGCCGATTGCTCCGAGGCTCAAGAGACGGCCCTACGACGCGCCCGGGCAAGATCCTCGGGCGAATTTACGTTCATGAGAAAGAGGCCAGGATCGCCGAACCGGCGCAACTCTTCCTCGACGAACTGAACGCTATGGAGCGTCCCAACGAACTCGCTCACGGACCGCACCCCCCGATCCAACGCCGACCGGACCTCCGGTAGCACGCCGCGGTCGTAGACCGCGCACAACGGGTGCAACCGCCCCCCGTGTATCGGCACGATGGCACACGCCCCGGCCTGCTCGAGCCGCTCTAGCAGGGCACCGACCAGCTCCGTCGGCAGGAAAGGCAGGTCGCCGGCAGCGACGAAGACCGGCCGGTGCCGCGCGGCGGCCAGCCCAGCCTCCAGCCCGGCCAGCGGTCCCTGACGGCCCGAGCGCTCGTCCGGGATGCGCCTGACCCCTTCGAGCGGCGCGGCGCTGCTTCCTACGAGGATCACCTCCTCGCACAGGGCCGAGATGGCGCCTTGGACGCGCCGGAGGAGCGATACTCCGCCCACTTCGAGGAGGAGCTTGTCCCGGCCCATCCTCCGGCTCGCGCCGCCGGCGAGTATCACCCCGGACGCTCGGGTCGCCGGAGGGCTCAGAAGCCCGGCTTTGGCGCCGCCGTGGGCCTCAGGTTCAGTATCTTCTGTCGCAGCGCCTGGACCCGCTCTTCGCGGGCGGGCGTCGGCCAGCGGCGGGCGAAACGTTTGGCGAAGGCAAGGTCCACTGCGGCCGAGTGCATCTTGCGAGCGCCGAACCATTCGCCGAGACGGCCCGAGAAGATGAGGCGCAGGTAGTAGCCCGTCCTGCGGAAGTAGGTCGGCAGGATGGCGTAATCCCCAGCGCTTATGAGGCCCCGATCGACCTCATCGCGCAGCTCGACCCTTATCGTGCGCCGCTCGAAGGCGAGCCACACGACGATGACAAGGAGGTACACGAGCACCATGACGAACATGAAGAGGTAGGCCACCGGTCCCAGCGTAATGGCCAGGAAGTTGAAGGTGGCGTGCAGCAGAATCGCGCCGAGGAGCCCGAGCAGCGGAGGGATGATCCGCAACGCCCTGTTCTGGATAAAGGGGATCAGGCCGACCCCGATGCCCGTGAGGGAGGTGAAGGCGGCATGGGCGAAGCCGCCGAGGATGCGGCGCACCAGAAAGGTCTCCGCCCCGAACTGCACCCCGTAGAGAATATCCTCGGCGAGGGCGAACCCGAAACCGACCGCCGACCCGTAGACGATGCCGTCCATCACCCCGGCGAACTCGATGAGGCGGCGCCTGCGCGAGGCGAGGTAGGCGACGACGAATATGATGAGCAACGCAAGCCCCTTGGTGGACTCCTCGACCACCGGCGCCACGATGACCGCCGTCAGAAAATCAGCGACCTGCCTGGTAGCCACCGCCTCGAACGTCATCATCGCGACGGTGTTGAAGACGAGCGAGATGGTCGTCGCCACGGCGAAGCCCCAGATGAAGACGGGCACGACGTAGCGCAGCGGCTCCCGCTCGTAGAGGTCGATGGCCCTGATAAAGAGGAGATACAGGATGGTCTGGAGCACGCCAGCCCCGATGAGGGTCCCACTCAAGGTCATGGCGATCGTCCCCTGCAAACCGACATGCGCAGCAGTATACCCAGTCTTTGTTGGTAGAATATCTCGAGTGGTATCGAGTTCAGAGGAGAGCGTTGGATAGAGAACCCCACGACCGCACCTCGATACTCGGCGCGATGCGCCACCTGACCCACGGCGTCTACGTGCTCGGCACCCGCCGCGGCCGCCAGTCGAACGCGATGACGGCCTCGTGGGTGATGCAGGCCTCAGAGCGGCCTCCCTGCGTCGCCGTCGCCGTCCGTGATGACCGCTACTCGCGCGAGCTGATCCTGGAGAGCGCCACCTTCGCCCTTAGCGTCCTGCGCGACGACCAGGTCGACGTGGCGACGCACTTCTCGGAGACGAGCGGCGAGTATCACGACAAGCTGCTCGGTGTCCCCTATGGTCTGACCCCGGGCGGCTCACCGTTTCTCCTCGACTCCCTGGCCTTCCTCGACTGCAGGGTTATGGACACCGTCCGCGCCGGCGAGCACACGGTTATCGTCGGCGAGGTCACAGCAGGCGAGACCCTCGCAGAGGGTTACCCCCTGATCTACGACCCCACCGAGTACGAGGAGGCCCTGCGCTAGATGTCCCCCAACCCGAAGACCCGCCTGCGCGAGCTCGGCCTCGAGCTCCCCGCTGTCCCCGAGTCCGCCGGCGCCTACGTCCCCGCCACCCGCACAGGTAACCTGATCTTCACCGCCGGCCAGCTTCCTTTCGAGAGCGGCGAACTCAGCACCACCGGAAAGGTCGGTGACGCCGTCCCGGTCGAGGAGGCCTACAGGGCGGCCCGTCTCTGCGCCCTTAACGCCCTCGCCGCCGCAGCCGCCGAGGCCGGCGGCCTTGACCGCATAGGCCGCATCGTGAAGGTAACCGGGTTCGTCGCATCCACGCGGGGCTTCAACGCCCAGCCGCAGGTGATCAACGGCGCCTCGGAGCTCTTGGGCGAGGTCTTCGGCGAGCTCGGGCTGCACGCCCGCTCGGCCGTCGGCGTGGCCGAGCTCCCTCTGGACGCGCCGGTCGAGGTCGAGCTCATCGCTGAACTCAAAGCCTGAAGCACCTCGCAGAAAGGTTCTGGCTTCTGCTCTCAGCGGTCAGCTTCGTCGGTCCTGAGAGCACCTCCCTAACAGCTCAGAGTGTGTAGCGCCCCGTACCATCTGCTGTTCGGTAGCCAGCTCTTGCGCGCCGGATCCTAACGTGTCAGGTTTAACAATCTGATTCATCGGATATAATTGTCGTCATGTACGATCAGGAGGGATGCATGGATGCAACGCTGCAGAAGACTGCGCAGATAAAGCTCTACACGGGTAACTATTGCCCGTATTGCCGAGTAGTCACGAGGGAGCTCGAGCGGCTGGGGCTCGATTACGAGGCGGTAAACGCCGACCTCGACGGACGAGACGAGGTAATACGCCTCTCCGGTCAGCGGGCGATCCCGATCCTGACGATCGATGACGAGGTGCTCGTGGACTCCTCGCGCATCGTCAGGGAGCTGCGCCGGCGCTACGCCTGAGCGCTGCGGAGTCGCAGCTCAGCCTTCTTCCGAGCCATCGCTAAGCTGTTCGAGTACGTAGGCCGCATAGAACGCGATCGAGTCTTCCGGGCCTTCCAGCAAGAAGGCTCTGGCCTTGCCGACCGGGTCCAGGGCCAGCCACCCGACTTCGAGCACCGGCCCCTCGCTCCAGTCTTCGCCGGAGCGCCAGGCGCCGGGATAATCGGTATTGCGGCGTATAGTCTCCCCTATGAAGCAGCCCAGCCCGACGACAAGAGCGTCGAGGATCGGCGGTGCCTCGTCTTCGTCGAGGGCGGCCATAAGCAGTTCTTCGACGAGTGGGAGGTACTCGGGCTCGTAGTCCAGGTCCGCGGCCCAGTGGCGGCTTGCAGCATCGCGAAACAGCGCGGCAGATTGCTCGGGCCTCTCCGGGTCGGCACCCGATAGGGCGAGCTGCAGCAGCGCGGCTGGAGAGGTACCGAAGAAGAACGAGACCTCACGCGGCACCGGGTAGGCGCACAGGATCTCGACGTCCGCCTGGGCGAGCTCCGAGCCGCGCAGCACGGCGGCCTTGTGGATCGCCTCTTCGATAGTGCGGGGCTCCCAGGGGCCAGTCTCGACCTCGACGAAGACGTCGCTCCCATCGCGCACCAGGTGTATCGGCAGCGCCACCCCCCCGAGAGGACTCCGGACCTCCTTGAAGAGCTCCCGGATATCGGCCCCTCGCTCCTCGAGCTGGGTAGCTACCTTAAGGATCGTCGCCGGGCGGGGGGCATCGCGCTCCACGCGTATGGGCCCGAGGCGTCTCTTTCCGGGTGCCGCGCCCTTCTCGGGCATGTCGTCGCCGTTTCCCCAGAGCATCTGGTTCAGCCTCCCCGATTGCGGTCCTCCAGGAACCCGCAGATTCTAACAAGTTGCCGAAAGCGGGGGCGATAGACTAACCTTAGGGCCATGCTTGGACAACAGTTTCTATTGATCCGTCACGGACAATCAACGGCGAACGCCAGCGGAATCTGGCAGGGTCAGATGGAGTTCCCGCTCTCGGAAGAAGGCCGGTCACAGGCGCAGCTGGCGGGGAAGGCCCTTGCGGGAGGGAGGCTCGACGCTATCTACTCGAGCCCGCTCGGCAGGGCTTTCGAGACGGCCGAGATCATCGGCCGCGAGACGGGTTTTGGAGCCCCAGTAGTGTCGCTGGAGGGTCTTGCGGAGCGCCACGGCGGCTCTCTGGAAGGCACAACCCACGAGGAGCGCGAGACCCGTCACCCGGAGTTCACGAAGAAGCTTCTCTCGCTCCCCGAGGAGGAGCGTTGGACGCTCGTCGGTGCTGAGACCGACGGGGAGGTCCTCGCGCGGTTCGAGGCGGCGATCACCGAGATCCGCGCGCGTCACGTTCATGGGGAGCGGCTAGTGATCGTCTCGCATGGCGGAGCCTTGCGCGCGTTTCTCAGGGACCGTTTCGGACCCACCGTGCTGCCCGGCGCAGAGCGAGCCGCGAACGCCTCGATCACGCGCATGGAATGGCATACTGGCCAGAAGCCGCGCCTGCTCGAGTTGGCCTGCACACAGCATCTCTCTTCTGCCCCGCCCATCTCCGTCACGGAGTAGGAGAGAGCATGTCCTGCCGGTCTCAGGTACTCCACAGCTATTCTCGAGACTAGAGTTGAAACGCTGATAGGCGAGGCCTCTACAAGGCCTGATACGGAAACCGGTTGTACACTTCGGGGCATGGATGAGAGACGAAGTTTCGAGCAATCGGAGTCTGGGCGGTTAGAGAGTCTCTACCGAAAGGCATCCGATCCGGTACTGCGCACTCACTTGCTTATGGTCTGGCGGATGTCGCTTGGGGATTCGGTCGGCGAGGTGGCCGAGATGGTGGGTTACTCCAAGAAGGGGACCACCGAGATCGCCCGACGTTATGAGTCAGGAGGTGTGGAGGCTTTGGGCGACCGGCGCCACGGCAATCCCG
>DASTQK010000368.1:0-6059 GCA_035761765.1 Rubrobacteraceae bacterium | reverse complement strand
GGAGACGAGGCAGTCGCGCTCGCCGCCGATCTGCAGCCCGACGTGGTCTTGATGGACCTGCAGATGCCAAGCGTGAACGGCATAGAGGCCACTCGAACGATCCTGCAAGAGAGCCCGGGCATCCGCATTCTCGTGGTAACGCTCTTCGAGGATGAGGACTCTGTGTTCATGGCTCTGAGAGCCGGAGCGCGCGGGTACGTCCTCAAGGACGCCGACGAGGAAGAGATGGTGATGGCGATCCGGGCCGTGGGCAGGGGAGAGGCCATCTTCAGCCCGAACGTAGCCGAGCGGGTGCTCGCCTACTTCGCGGCACCCATGCCCGCCTCTCGACCTCAAGTCTTCCCAACCCTTACCGACCGGGAGCGCGAGATCCTCGACCTCATAGCCCAGGGGCACCCCAACCCCACGATCGCCAGGCAGCTCCATCTGAGTACGAAGACGGTGGGGAACTACGTCTCGAACATTTTCACCAAGCTGCAGGTTGCTGACCGGGCCCAGGCCATCATCCGTGCCAGGGAAGCGGGACTTGGGTAAGCTAGAAGACTTCGAGTTGATGCTCATCAAAGTTTGCAGCTGCAAAACACCTCGAGCTGCGCCTTAGCGTCCGCCTCACTGAAGAAACCTCCGAGCTGGACTTAGCTCTGATTTAGATTCCAGCGTCTCCTTGGTGTTCCGGTTCTGTGCTCCCCGCTACCCGGTTCGGCAAGTGTCACCTTTCTTTCGTTGATAGGGAGGGCACTCCGCATGATGACAAGACTCCTCGTCATGCGGGTCGTGCCAGTGCTGCCTACCGAGGAAAGTCCTCTTCATTGCGTAGCCGACTCCCAGCAAAAGAGCGACCGAGAGAAGCAGATATTTGCACAATCATGACGAAAGTCGTTGATGGTAAAGCGAAAGTCTGCCTATCATACGCAACAAGGGAAGGAGAAAGTGAGCAACGAGCTTGTTAGAAAGGGAGGGCTCCCGCGCTATCCCTTGGTAGAAGACAGGGTTCAAGCCGAGATCATGGCCTGCCTCAGGACCGAGGCGGGACCCGTCTCGAGGGCCCGGCTGATCGAAGCGCTGAACTCTAGCCGCGGCAAGATATCCTCCGAGGTCGCGCGGCTCATCGAGAAGGGGCTGTTGGCCGAGAATGGTCTCGCGGCATCCGAAGGAGGGCGCCGTTCGTCTCTTCTAGTCATCCCGCCTTCCGCTGGCCTAATCGCTGCGGTGGACATCGGCGCAACCTCCATCGACGTGGCCTTGACGACGCTCGGAAGTGAGCTAGTTGCCCACCGAGGCGAACCTGCTGATGTAAGGGAGGGTCCAATGTCTGTCCTCGATCGGGCAAAGATCCTCCTGTCGGAGCTTCTCGACGAGCAAGCCGCGAGCCCGAGCGACGTGCTCGCAATCGGGGTGGGCGTACCCGGTCCTGTCGAGCAGGCCTCTGGTCTGTTAACGGTGCCCCCGATCATGCCGGGCTGGGACCGCTTCCCGATACGCGACGCGTTTGCCGGGGAGTATGCTGCTCCCGTCTTCGTGGACAACGATGTGAACTTGATGGTCCTTGGCGAGCACTGGGGTGGGGTGGCGAAGGGCGTCGCCGACGTCATCTTCGTCAAGATCGGCACGGGTATAGGTAGCGGGATCATCGTCGGCGGACGTCTTCACCGCGGCGCCCAGGGCTGCGCTGGCGATTTCGGCCACATCTGCGTGGATCCTGATGGCCCCCTCTGCTCGTGCGGAAACACCGGCTGTCTGGAGGCCATGGCGGCGGCCCCGGCGATCGTGCTGCAGGCGGAAAGGTGCGCTAGGGAAGGCGAGTCGCCACCCCTGATGGCCCTCTTGCATGAGAAGGGCGAGCTCACCATGAAAGAAGTCGGGGAGGCCGCAAGGCGTGGCGACTACTGTGCCCTGACGATCATTCGCAGGTCCGGGAGGTTGATCGGCCAGACGCTGGCCTCGGCCGTTAATGTGCTCAACCCTTCGATGATCGTGATCGGTGGTGGTGTTTCTCGCGTAGGTAACGCGCTTCTGGCCGAGGTACGAAGCGCTGTCTACCAGCGGTCGCTGCCACTCGCTACGCGCAACCTCCCGATTGTCATGAGCGAACTCGATGACGTGGCGGGCGTCGTAGGCGCGAGCGTGATGGGCGCAGAGAAGGTGCTCTCGTTTGCGGGCCGCTAGCGAACACAACCCTCCACTGGGCGGTCGAAGCGAGGAGAGGAGCGTGAAAGCGGCAGAGCCAAGAGCTTGAAAAAGCGATGAGTAGCGAGGCGACAAGCGCCGGGTGAGAACTGCGGCGGCGTGCACGGTAAGGAGAGGACAGAATGGTCATACAAGGGATGATTCACAGAGTCCTGGCGCTAGCGGTGTGCTCGGCGGCGGTGGTATTCGCGGCCGCCTGTGGTGGTGGCGGACAGGGCGGGAACGGTGGGGGTGAGGGCAACCAGGGACCGTTCACCATCGGGGTCTCCAACGGCTTCATCAGTAGCGAGTGGCGGACGCAGATGATCGACGACCTGCAGAGGGTCAACGACGAGTACAAGCAGGAAGGGCTCACGGAGGATCTGGTCATAGAGAGCGCAGACACGGATCCGCAGGGCCAGATCCAGCAGATGAGAAACCTCATCAACCGCGGGGTGGACGGGATCATCGTAAACCCCAACGACGCGACCGCGCTCGACCAGGTGATCGGTCAGGCTGAGAACGCGGGAATCCCGGTGATCGCAGTAGACCAGGAGATCGGCGCCACCGGTGTCACGAACGTCGTGATCGACCAGGGCGAATGGGCGCGCATGGGCGCCGAGTGGCTGGTAGAGGAGCTCGGCGGCGAGGGCGACGTGGTGGTGGTCAATGGCATCGCTGGCCACCCGGCCAACGAGGCCCGCTACGACGCCGTCAAGGCGGTCTTCGCCGAGAATCCCGGTATCGAGGTGGTCCAGGAGACGAACGCGGACTGGGATCAGGCGACGGCCCAGCAGCAGATGTCAAACATCCTCGCCTCACAGCCGAACATCGATGGCGTCTGGACGCAAGACGGCATGGCGCGCGGCGTGCTACAGGCCGTGCAAGCCGCCAACCCCGACGAGTACCCGGTGATCTCGGGTGAGGCCCGCTCCGGCTACATGAGGCTTTGGCAAGACGTGCGCCAGCAGAACCCGGACTTCGCCTCCTACGGGCCGATCAACCCGCCCGGTGTCGGTGCGAGCGGCTTGCGGGTGATGGTAGAGCTCTTGCAGGGCGAGGAGATCAACCAGAGCGAGCTCGAAGGCGAAGCGGGTAACACCCTGTACGTGCCGATACCCGGGGTGGTGACCAACCAGAACCTCGACGAGGAGCTACAGAGGATCGACGTCGAGGGCGAGTACGTGCTCGACGGCATCATCAGCCGCAAACAGGCGCAGTCCTACTTCAAGTAAGCGGTAGCGATGGCTGACGTCTCCCTCTCGGCCCAGCACCTCGTCAAGCGCTACGGCGGTGTGGTGGCGCTCGCCGACGGCAGCTTGGACGTAGAGTCCGGCGAGGTGGTGGCGCTGATGGGGGCCAACGGTAGCGGCAAGAGCACGCTCGGCAAGATCATCACGGGAGCGGTCGTACCCGACGGGGGACGGCTGCTCCTGGACGGTGAGGAAGTACGCTTCTCTTCGCCCCAGGCGGCTCGCCGGGCGGGGATCTCCGCTGTGTACCAGGAGCTCAGTTTGGTTCCGGACATGACGGTTGCCGAGAACATCTGGCTCGCGAACGAGCCGGTAGCTCTAGGCAGGGTTCGGAGGAAGGAGCGCAAGGAGCGCACCGCGCGCCTCCTATCTCTCTTTGAGGACGCCCTAGGACCCTCTGTCGGTCCCGCCTCGCTCGTGGCGGACCTCTCGCCCAGCGACCGACAGATCGTGGAGATCCTCAAGGCGTTGAGCCGCGAGCCGCGCGTCATGATCTTGGATGAGGCAACCGCGAGCCTGGGGGCGCGACAGGTCGAGCGGCTCTTCGAGCTCGTCCGGGAGTGGAAGGCTCGGGGTATGGCCCTCATCTTCATCTCGCACCGCATGGAGGAGATCTTCCAGATCGCCGACAGGGCGAGTGTGCTTCGTAGCGGAAGAACCGTCGGCGCGGCGGACCTGAAGCAGACGAGCGAAGAAAAACTGGTAGGACTCATGATCGAGGGCGGCGTCGCGCAGCGCCACATCGAGCACCCCGCGGAGACCTCCGCCGAAAAAACCGCCCTGCTGGAGACCGAGGATCTCCGCTCGGCGGTGCTGAACGGCGTAAGCCTGCAACTGCGGGAAGGCGAGATCCTGGGTCTCGGTGGCCTGCAAGGGCAGGGGCAATCGGATCTCCTGCTGGCTCTTTTCGGAGCTGTCCCTCACTGGGGGACCGTCCGGCTCGCGGGCGAGGAAGTTCACTTTTCCCACCCCCGGAAGGCGATGCGGGAGGGCCTCGCTTTCGTCCCCGGTGACAGGGGCGCCGAGGGCCTGCTACCGATACGCTCCATATTGGAGAACCTCCTGCTGCCCTCCTGGTCGCGCTACGGGGCATTTCTGAATATGCGCCGGGCGCGGAACGACTCGGAAGAAGTGTCGCAGGGGCTCAGGCTCAAGATGGGCTCGCTGGATCACCCAGTGAGCTCGCTGAGCGGCGGCAACGCGCAGAAGGTGGTCCTTGGGAAGTGGCTGATGCGCGACCCGAAGGTGCTCCTGCTTGACGACCCGACGAAAGGGGTGGACGTGGGCGCCAAGGGAGAGTTCTACAAGATACTCTCCGACCTGCGCGAGAGGGGGGTGGCGATTCTGCTCCACAGCAGCGACGACGAGGAGTTGCTGGGCCTGTGCGATAGGGTGCTCGTGATGCGCGACGGCGTGGTGCGGAGGGAGCTCTCCGGTGGCGACCTGAACAAGTCGGCCCTTGTCTCAGCTAGCGTCGGCGCGGCTTCTGGTTCTTCGGATACCCCGCCTTCCGGTGGGGCGTCATGAGCGCGGCGCGGGCCTCTGTGGGGCCACGGCTGCGCCGGGTGGCGCTGAAGCAGTCGTACGCCTTTGCGCTGTTGCTGCTGGTGGTGGCCGTAGCGATCAACTTCTACCTGCAGCCGAACTTCTTTCAGCCCGGGATACTGAGCGGGAACCTGTTGCTATTCGTGCCGCTCATGCTCGTTGCCGTTGGGCAGACGGTCGTCGTGGTCGGGGGCGGCATCGACCTCTCTCTGGGCGCTATCGTATCGATGACGAACGTGATCTTCGTCAGCCTCATGGGCCAGGAGCCTACTACGTCCCGGATCTTGCTGGCGCTGGCCGCGGGATTCCTGGCCGGCATTTTGGCCGGGGCGCTCAACGGCTTCTGCGTGGCGGTACTGCGTTTCCAGCCGATCGTGACGACCTTCGCGACGAGCTTCATTTTCGCGGGGCTGGCGCTCTATGTGCTCCCCGAGCCGGGTGGCGCCATGCCGTCGGGGCTGGTGAACTTCTTCTACACCAATCCCCTGGGACTACCCATGGTGCTGTGGGTGGTTCTCATTTTGCTGCTGCTGTGGGGCCTTCTGCGGTCGACGCGCTACGGGCCGTACCTGTACGCGACGGGGGGACAGGATCTGTCAGCGTTTGTCAGCGGCGTGCCGGTCTCGTCGGTACGCTTTCTCTCGTACTGTATCGCGGGGCTGATGGCGGCCGCCGGGGCGCTCGCGCTGGCCCTCAGCACCGGGACGGGGAACCCCATCGGCGGGACAGACCTCATGTTGCAGTCCATCGTGGCGGTCGTCTTGGGGGGGACTCGTCTTAGCGGCGGACAAGGCGGGGTGGTCGGATCGATCATCGGGGTGGTGATCTTGAGCCTCATCCAGAGCATCGTCTCCTTCTCGGGTGCGCCTTCGTCGTGGCAGACCCTGATCAACGGCCTGATCGTGGTGGCAGCCCTCGCCGGCCCCGGCCTGGTCGCCCTCCTCGGGCGTAGGAGGCGGGCGTGAGGCGGCTCAGGCTGAATCCCATCGCTATCGCCTTGATCCTGGCGGTGATGCTGTTCGTGGTGGGCGGGCTCGCGCAGCCTGGTTTCGCCTCTTACGGGCAGGCGATGAACATCCTGAGGCTCGCAGCTTT
>DASTQK010000367.1:0-3412 GCA_035761765.1 Rubrobacteraceae bacterium | reverse complement strand
ACCACCAGGGCCCGGGGTCGTTGACCTCGCCTTCCGATTCGGAGTCCCGAGCTTCGAGATCGTGCTCTCCGGCCTGCTAGATGAGCTGGTTGTCGAGGGCGCCACCGCCGCCGAGGAGGTGGAGAGGAACCCACGCTCCTACGAACTCCTCACGTCGCGGCTGCCCGACCTCGGCTTCGTTTCGCACGAAGAGCTCAAGCGCATGGTCGCGGGGACGAAGCTCGTGGTACGTACCGGCGAGGCCACGCCCTACTCCAACGTCATCCTCCGTTGCGGGGTGCCGTTCTAGTTAGCTCAACTTGTCTAAGCGTTTGATCTATCTTCCGAGAGAACTAGACTCGGTACCCTGGAGTCGGCTGGGGTCCTTTAGGAGAGGGCAATCAACCCCGGCTGGTGGCGCTCGCGAAGAAGACCGTCCCGTACGTGCGTAACGGATCGGTCTCCAAGCCCGCATGATCGAGCACGCTGAGCAGCTCGTCGGGCTCGAAGAACCGGACGCCGCCGGACGAGAGAAAGCGCTGGAGACGTCGCCCGCGCGGAGTTCCGGCCCGCAGGATGCCCATGATTGCGACGCGTCCTCCAACCTGGAGGACGCGTCGCGTCTCGCGCAGGGCGCGGGCCGGGTCTCCGAGCTCGTTTAACGTGCCGCCGCAGACGACACCAGAGAAGCTGGCCTCGGCGAACGGAAGTTCATGGGCATCCGCCCGGGCGAATGAGGCCCTTGCGCCGATCTTGCGGGCGCGGCTGGCGGCTTCTCTGAGCATGGAGGGGGATATGTCTATGCCGATCACGTCTCCCCTGTCGCCGAGGGTGCGAGCAAGCCTGCGCGCGTAGAGGCCGGCGGAGCAGCCGAGATCGAGATACAGGCCGCCGCGGTCTACGCCGACCAGGTCCGAGATGATCCGGAGCTCCCGCTCCGTCGAGAAGGGCTCGCCCGTGAGCAAACCGAGGGAGTGTACGCGCCACAGAGGTTCGTAGGCGCGCCCTGCGCCGGGGATGAAGTTGGTGAGGTTGGCGACGTTGGCCGCGCCGAGGCGGGTCTCTAGCAGGTCAAGGTAGCCGTTCCTCACCTCGTATACCTCACCGGAGGTGGGGGAGCGGACCTTGCCGCCAACGATCATGCCTTCCGCGTCGATTCCCCCGGCGTAGACGAGCCCCCGCGTATCCGTGGAACGTGGCCGTACGATACGGAGCAGTTCCTTCCGAAACATCTACGGACCCGTCCTCACCGGTCGGCCTCGTTCAACCTGTCTAGCAGCTTCCGGCCGCAGGTTCTCAAGGCGGGACTACCTGTCTCGCTTAGATCGCGACTACCCGGGCCCGCAAGGTCGCGTCGTCTTCGCCCAGCCCGGCGACCGCATGCATGGAGAAGGTCTCGACGATCCTGCTCTCGTAGTCCAGGCCGTCGAGCAGGATGGAGAACGCGATCTCGCGCTCGCCGGAGCTCGGTGGACCTCCCGCTGCTCGACGTTTGCCATCTTGCGGATGAGCATCTCCTTGTGAGGCTGAAGGTACTCGGGACAGAAAGCGCTGTTATCTTCTCGACGGCATCGGCCAAGCTGTAGAGGTGTTCGAGTTGTTTTCTCAGTTCCAACTTCTGCACGGCTGCCCTCCGGAAGCTAGCGGCGCTTTCTGTCCCTCAGACGCTGCAGGCGGACGTCGAAGCCGCGGACGGAGTCCACGAAGGCGCCGGCCTCACCGGGTCGTTGCACGGGCCTCGGGGAGGTGTATCCGCCTTCGTGGTAGACCAGGGGGTCCTTGCGCGTATCGCCCATCCTGACTACGACGACCCGTCCTACGAAGAGGTCATGGTCGCCGCCGGGATAGACCTCCTCGAGTTGGCACTCGATGACCGCGAGCGCTCCCGCCGCGAGCGGCGCTCCGGTTGAGCCGTACCCTCCGCCCAACGAACGTATCGCCGGCAGCCCGCTTGACCGCTCCGGCGAAGCGAAGAGCCTGGATAAACCTTCTTGATCGGCGGCCAGGATGTTGGCCGCGAAGTACCCCTCTTCACGGATGCGGGGGTTGAGGCGGGCCTCCTTGTGGACGCTGACAAGAAAGAGCAGAGGGTCTAGAGAGACCGATATCACCGCGTTCGCCGTCATCCCCTCCGCACGTTCCCGCTGGCCCGAGGTGACCACGGTGACGCCTGTAGGGAAGAGGCGCATCGCTCCTCTCAAGGCGTCCGCGCTGGCCTCGAGGACCTCCCACCCGCTCTCGTCTGTGCCTCGCGGCTCGTCAGATGGCATCTTCGTCTCCCCCGAGCGTACGTGACGGGCTACTACGCACGCTGCTCGCCCACAAGTCTCGCGCTCACGCGTAACTCCTCCGGCCACCAGCGCTCGACCGACTCTCCGTCCGAGCCATACCACCGCCCGTAGAACTCATCGTGGTAGATGTCGTCGAGGACGAGTGTCTCCGAGCCGGAAAGCAGCGCCGAGTTTACCGGTACGACTCCGTCTCCGACCACCCGCCCATCCTCGACAAAGCGCTCGTACCTCCTGCGCGCGCGGACGGAACTCGCCCCGTCGGCAGCCGCCCCCGCGACCGAGAGGTACCGGAGACCCGCCGGACCGTGCAAGGTGCCGGGAAAGAGATCATTAACCCTCTTAATAAAGGTGAGACTTCTTCTCTCGGCGGCGACGTGAGGTGTGCCCAGGGTGATCAGGCGCGACACTCGCCGGTACCCTGAGTAGCGGCGTCCGCCGAAGGGGGGCTCTCCACCGAGATACACTCTGCAGGCGAGGCCGCCCAAGGAGTGTCCCACGAGGACTGCCTTATCCGACTCGCTCTCAAGGAGCGCCTGGTCCACGACGCTCGCGACCTCGAAGACGAGCTGGCCGTAGCCGCGGGCGCGGGCGAGCAGCCAGTCCAGGGGCGTCAGAGGAGCCGTGTACACTTCGGAGCCCGATATCTCGCGCAGGGCTTCTGCGAGAGCCCGATACCTCCCCGGCCACGAGACCAACCCTCCGACCAGGACTATGGGATCTTGTGCCATGCAGAGAGTATAAACGCCCTGCCCCGCAACCCTTGCGGTTTTACTACGCGAGGATCGACTCGAGGCCGTCGAAGACGAACTGGACAGCGAGGGTGAAGAGGAGGACCCCGACGAACACTGCGGTCCCCGCCAGGTCTGTTCCGCCGGTGTAGAGGAGGATTGTCGTGATGGCCCCCGGTCCGGCGATCAAGGGGATCGCGAGCGGGAACACGGATACGTCGTGCTCGTAGGAGGTCTCCTCCTGCTCGCGAACGGTACGGGAGCGCAGCACTGTGGGACTCGCGAAGATCAGGAGAATGACCGCACCCAGTATCGTGCCCCTGATCGCCGCTTGCGTTTCTCGGAGTAGCCGCGCGTGAGCGCGGCGAAGATCGGGGCAAGACCTGGCGGGTTCACGACTATCAGCAGCGAGTT
>DASTQK010000366.1:0-3383 GCA_035761765.1 Rubrobacteraceae bacterium | reverse complement strand
GAAAAAGCGCTTCACGTCCTTGCTGATCGCGGTGATCCCGAGCAGGTAAGCGATAAAGATCGCGATCCGGATCACACCCTCCACCAGGTTGAAGAGGACGGGGTTCTCGATGCTGTTGCCCAGCAGCGAGCCTATGCCCTTGGTCCCCAGGACCGGCGCCACGAGAAAGAGCCCGAAGCCGAGCACCGCCGCGAACCCTAGAGTGAACGCGATCTCCTTCTTGGAGAGATCCTCTTCCTCCCCGAGGGCGATGTTCGTGCTCAGGGTGAGCGCCTTCATTCCGAGCCAGAGGGTCTCGCCCAAGGAGAGGGCGCCGCGGATTATCGGGAGCCTAAAAAGCTTGCTCCGGCGCGTTACCGAGCGGAAGGACTCAGCCCTGAGATCGAGATCCCCCGCCGGGGTGCGAACGGCCATCCCCCAGAAGTTGGGGGAGCGCATCAGCACGCCCTCCATTATGGCTTGCCCGCCGACCCGCACGGGCTCTACCGCCGGCTCTGGCGGGCCTGGCGCCTGTTCTCGAACCGCTGCACCCGGCCGCCGGTGTCCACGATCCGCTGCCTGCCCGTGTAGAAGGGGTGGCTCGCGCTCGAGATGTCGAGCTCGACGAGCGGGTAGGTGTTGCCGTCCTCCCACTCTATGGTCCTCTCGGTCTCGATCGTCGAGCGGCTCAAGATCGCGAACTCCGCGCTCGCGTCGCGGAAGACCACAGGCCGGTACTCGGGGTGTATGCCTTTCTTCATCGGTACCTCCATCTAAAATACGATGCCGCCTATATAGTCTATTACCCCTGTAAAGCGGGGCCGCCGGACCACCCCGCGAAGATGATCCTAACCGCGCACACGCTGCAGCTCGCGCAGGAACTCGGCGTTGGTGCGTGTCTCCTTGAGCTTGGCTATGAGGAGCTCCAGCTTCGCCGCGGGCTCAAGGGTGTTGAGGATGCTGCGAACCTGCCATACCCTCTGGGCCTCGCCTGGCTCCATAAGGAGCTCTTCCTTTCGCGTCGAGGAGTCCTCTATGTTGATGGCCGGGTAGAGCCTGCGGTTCGCCAGCTTCCTATCCAGCCTGAGCTCCATGTTGCCCGTGCCCTTGAACTCCTCGAAGATGACCTCGTCCATCCGGCTACCGGTCTCGACCAGCGCCGTGGCGAGAATGGTGAGCGAGCCGCCGTTCTCGATGTTCCTCGCCGCACCGAAGAACTTCTTGGGCGGGTAGAGGGCCGCCGAGTCCACACCACCCGACAGGATGCGGCCGCTCGCGGGGGCCGCGAGGTTGTAGGCGCGCGAGAGCCTCGTTATGCCGTCGAGCAGCACGACTACGTCCTCGCCTTCCTCGACGAGACGCTTGACGCGCTCGAGGACGAGCTCGGCCACCGCGATGTGGTTGTCGGCGGGCTGGTCGAAGGTCGAGGAGACGACCTCGGCCTCCTGCACGCTGCGCTCCCAGTCGGTAACCTCCTCCGGACGCTCGTCGGCGAGCACCACGAAGAGCTTTGTCTCGGGGTAGTTGGCGGCGATGGACTGGGCTATCTGCTTCAGAACCGTCGTCTTGCCGGCCTTGGGCGGCGAGACGACCATGCCGCGCTGGCCCTTGCCGATGGGGGCCACGAGGTCTATAACGCGCGGGGCTATGTCGTTCGGCTTCCACTCCAGGCGCAGGCGCTCCATCGGGTAGAGCGGCGTAAGGTCGTCGAAGTTCGGGCGCCAGCGGCCCTTCTGCGGCTCCTTGCCGTTGACCCTCTCGATACGCACCATCGCAGGATACTTCTCCCCGTCACGGGCTGGCCGGATCTGGCCCTCTATATAGTCCCCGCGCCGCAGGTTGAAGCGCTTGATCTGGCTGGTCGAGACGTAGACGTCGCCCTTGCTCTGGCTGTAGCCGTTGGTCCTCACAAAGCCGAAGCCGTCGGGCAGCACATCGAGGATGCCGGTCTGGATGAGCTCCTCTCCGCGATCCCGGCGTGGCTCCTGCCTCTGCTCCCGGCGGCGCTGGGAGGGGGGCTGCGAGGCTTCGACCGCGCCGTCAGCGCTCCCATCGAAAGCAGTGTCGTCGGCGGCAGACTCGGGGAGGGTGGCGACGCCGGTCTCGCCGTTGGTCGTCGCCGGCTCGCTCCCCACCGCCACTTCTTGTCTGTCCGCCGCCTGCTCCGCGGCCTGCTCCGTGGCTACCTTGTAGATCATCTGCGCGAGCTCGGGCTTGCGGTACTTGCGGTACTGCTCGATGCCTAGCTGAGAGGCGATCTGGTGCAGATCGCTCAGGCGCTTGCGCTCGAGGGTGCTCAACTCGGTCACTCTATACTCCTCCTAGTCTTACGAATGCGGCGATGCCGCGCGAGTTGCTAGTGTTGCGTCTATCAAATCTGGAAACCCTGCAGCCCGGCCTCGGGCTCGAGTGCGTGAATGGTGTCCATAAATCTTACCACACGGGGCGCGGTGGACATCACTACCGTGTTGGTCCGCGCCCCACCCCTGAAGTACTCGACCCCCCTGAGAGGATCGCCGGGAGTCACGCCCGTCGCGGCGAAGACCACGTCGTCGCCCCGGATCAGGTCGTCGAGGGTTAGCTTGCGCTCCGGGTCGCCGAGCCCGTACTCCTTGAGCTTATCGACCTGCGAGCGCTGCGTCGGCCACATCCTGGCCTGCATCTCCCCGCCGAGACACTTGACGACCGCCGCCGCAAGGACCCCCTCCGGCGCCCCGCCGATCCCGATGACGGCGTGCAGCTCCGATCCGCGCAGACCCACAGCTATGGCGGGCGTCAGGTCTCCTTCGGGCCGGATGTGGATGCGCGCGCCGGTCTCCCGGATCTCCTCGATGAGGTTTTCGTGCCTGTCCCTGTCCAGAACGGCGACGGTTATCTCGGAGGGCCTGCGTCCCAGCGCTTCCGCGATGGCCCGGATGTTCTCTGCGGCCGGGGCGTCGATGTCTATGCTACCCCTGGCCTGCCGGCCGACGATGAGCTTGCTCATGTACATGTCTGGAGTTCTGAGCATCGTCCCCCGTGGGGAAGCGGCGACCGCGGAGATGGAACCCTCCTGACCCTTGACGAGGAGCTCCAGCCCCTCGACGGGCTCGACCGCGAGGTCGACCTCCGTCTCGCCCTCTCCCAGAGTGTCCCCTACGCCGAGGATACCGGGCCGCGTCTTGAGCGAGCGTACCCTGCCCCTCTCGTCGGTGCGCTGCTCGCGCAGGATCGCCACCTTCCCCGCGGCGGGAACTCTCTCGAGCTCCTCACGAAAGACCTCCGTAGCGAGCGTGTAAGCCTCCTCCGGGGCTCCGGATCCCTCGCACCGCGCCACCGCGAGCGCCACGCGCTCTGTGACTGCGGCGTACTCGATGGCTACCGAGGCTGTGGACTGCTGGGGATCGGACACGCTGATGGGCTTT
>DASTQK010000365.1:0-8335 GCA_035761765.1 Rubrobacteraceae bacterium | reverse complement strand
CTCGTCCACCTCGTTGGCGCCGGCCTCTACCATCGTGATGGCCTCTTTGGTCCCGGCGACGACGAGGTCGAGGTCGCTCTCGGCGAGCTGCTGGTAGGTAGGGTTGAGGATGAAGCCGCCGTCGGGCCCCCGCCCGACTCTCACCGCCCCGATCGGGCCGTCATAAGGGATGTCCGAGAGCGAGAGCGCCGCCGCAGCTCCGACCATGCTGAGCGTGTCGTAAGGCGTCTCCTGGTCGGCGACGAGCACCGTCCCGATGACCTGTATCTCGTAGTGGTAGCCCTTGGGGAAGAGGGGCCTCAGGGGCCTGTCCGTAAGGCGGGCAGTAAGGATGGCTCTCTCGGAAGGCCTCCCCTCACGCTTGATGAAGCCGCCGGGGATCTTGCCCGCAGACGACATCCTCTCCTCGATATCCACGCTGAGGGGCAAGAACGTGGCGCCCGGTCGGGGCGCCTCGGAGCGGGTTGCGGTGGATAGCACCATGGTATCGCCCAGCCTGGCCGTGACGGATCCGCCGGCCTGGCGGGCGAGCTTCCCAGTCTCGAGCACGATCGCGCGCTCACCTACGGGGATCTCTAGACGCATATTCTCTTCTTCTCCTCTGGCTTTCTGCGATCTACTAGCGGCGCAGGCCGAGCCTGGCGATTAGTGCCCGGTAGCGGTCGACATCCTTTTTCTGCAGGTACTTGAGCAGCCGGCGCCGCTTGCCGACCATCTTGAGCAAGCCCCGACGCGAGTGGTAGTCGTGCTTGTGCTCGCGCAGGTGCTCGGTAAGATGGGCTATGCGCCGCGTGAGCACCGCGACCTGGACCTCGGGCGACCCGGTGTCGCCGTCGTGGGTCCGGTGCTCCCCTATTATCTGTTGTTTGTCCTGAACTGCCGCCAACTTCTTGTTTCTCCTCTTTTTCTCTCTGTCTCTCAGGTTATTCAACGCTATATGCTACCACATGCATCAGATCGTATCGTCCGTTATCCGCCGGGCCTCCTCGACGTCGCGCGTTATCTGCCGCTTTAGCTCCTCGACCCCCAAGAAGCGCTTCTCCTCCCGTATCCTCCTGATGAAGCTGACGTCTATGACACGCCCGTAGAGGTCCCCGCCAAAGCCGAGCAAATACGCCTCCACGCGGCTCTCTCTCCGCTCGAAGGTCGGCGCAACACCCACGTTGGTGCACGCGGCGTACGATTCCTTGCCCACACGCGCGAAGCCGGCGTACACGCCGCGTGCGGGCACGACGAGAGCGGGGTCAGGGAGCACGTTCGCGGTCGGGAAACCGATGCTGCGCCCCCTCCTGTCACCGACGACTACCTCCCCGCGCACGACGTATGGCCTGCCCAGCAGCATCGCCGCTTCTTCTACCGATCCCTCCCCGATGAGCATCCGGATGCGGGAGGAGCTGATCGGAGCCCTCCCGTCCTCGCTGCGCACGGGCACCGAATACGCCTCCCCACCATACCACCGCATGATTCGCCGGAGATCCCCCACGTTCCCCGCAGCCCTGTGTCCAAAGCGGAAGTTCTCGCCCACGACGACCGCCCCGGCACCGATCTCCCCAACGAGCACATCCCCCACGAACTCCTGGGGGCTCTTCCTGGAGAGCGCCTCGTCGAAGCGTATGACCCACACCTCATCGGCCCCGTACCTTTGTAGCGCCTCCCGGCGAAGCTCCAGCGTCGTCAATAGCCGCGGCTCGCTCCCCGGCGCTAGGACCGCGCGCGGGTGGGGATGGAAGGTCGCCGCGATTACACGCGCTCCTCTCCTGCGCCCCTCTTCCACGGCCCGCCTGAGCACCACCTGATGGCCAAGATGCACACCGTCGAAGTTGCCCAGTGCGACAACGGCGTTCATCGCCGGTTCTCCCCGTGCCCGATTACATGCGTCGCACGCAACGCCCCTATCTCCCGCACAACACTACCTCGGCTCGTGCCCCCTCCACACCATCCCGGTATACCGCCAGCAGAATCCCCTCCCGCTCCACCCTGAAGCTGCCGCACAGCCCCTGCGCCGCTAATGCGCGCCCGGACCTCACGGCTATCTCTCCCTCCTCGCCAACCTCCACCCGCGGTAGATGCGCTACTACTCTGCTTGGTTGTATTATGTGGTTATAGACGTTTATCGTGTGCAGGTTTTCGGGTGAGGTGGCTTCCTGGAGGGGGAGGTCACCGACCCGGGTGCGACGGAGGGCTGTGAGGTAGGCACCGGTTCCGAGGCATTCGGCGAGGTCGGCTATCAGGGTTCTCACGTATGTACCGCTAGAGCAGGAGACCTCGAAGCTGGCGGTGTGCTCTTCGCGATCCAGTGCGAGCAGGTCGAAGTTGTAGATGGTGACGGGGCGTGGCTCGCGCTCGACGCTCACGCCGCGGCGGTGCAGGTCGTAGAGACGGACGCCCCCGCTTTTCAGAGCCGAGGCCATCGGGGGGACCTGGAGGATATCCCCGGTCAGGGTGGGGAGGGCGGCGCGGATATCGGCCTCATCAGGCATTGGCGTGTGGAGGGGCGATATCTCGCCATCCGCGTCGAGGGTGTCGGAGACGGCGCCGAAGCGGGCTGTGGCGGTGTAGGTCTTCTCGAGGCCCGTCACGTAGCGCGAGAGCCGGGTGGAGCGCCCGATCAGGAGCACCAGGAGCCCTGAGGCCAGGGGGTCGAGCGTGCCTGTGTGGCCAACCTTCGTCTTGTTGGGGAGTAGCCGCTTCACCCTCGCGAGTGCCCGGGCGCTGGTCACGCCCGAGGGCTTGTCGAGGAGCAGGGCGCCCGATAGGGGCTTGTCGGTTATCTCTTGTCTCCCAGGTCTACGCGGCCTTCGAGCACGCCGAGGAGCTCCTTCTTGGCTTCATCTGGGCGCATTCCGCGGCGCGTGTAGCCCGCGGCGAGCTTGTGGCCGCCGCCGCCGAAGCGGCGGGCGATATCGCCCACGTCCACGGTCTCGGAGCGCAGCGAGCCCTTCGTCCCCTCCGGGACCTCGCGCAGGTGTGCCACCACGTCGATCCCGGCGACGCTCCTGAGCTGGTCTATCGCCTCCTTGGAGTCCAGCTCGCCCGCGCCGGTGCGCGCGTAGTCGGCGTTGTCCACCGTCGAGATCAGCACCTCGCCGTAGCGCTCGGCGTTGGCTAGAGAGAGGCCGACGATCCTCAGCTGCTCCAGGGAGCCGCGGCGGTTGATACGCTCGTGCACCTCGGCGGGGACGACGCCCGCGCGCAGGAGGTCGGCGACCAGCTCGTGCGCCCGCGGAGAGATGTTGCGGAAACGAAAGTCTCCCGTGTCGGTCCTGATGCCCGCATAGATCGCCTCGGCCGCCTCCTTCTCCAGGGGAACGCCCAGCTCGATGTAGAGGTCAGCCACTATCTCGGCGCTCGCGGCCGCCCTGGGATTCACCAGGTTGTACTCGGCGTAGAACGGGTTGTCCTCGTGGTGGTCGAGGTTCAGGCGCGCACCGGAGTCTGGGACCGGGACGCCGGCCCTATCGGCGCGGGAGGTGTCCACTACCAGCAGATCGTAGCCCTCCGGCAGCTCGGTGAAGATATCCTCCGGCAGCAGCCACCTCAGGTAGCCGGGGACCTCCTCGGCGTGGCAGAAGACGGCCGAAGCTCCGAGCGAGCGCATCAGATGCAAGAGCGCTGCCGAGGCTCCGATAGCATCCCCGTCGGCTCCGACGTGCGTGGTAATAGCCACGCGCTCCAAGGTCTTGAGGAACTCAGCCACCTCTTCGACGGTGTTATTCTGCGTGCGGGTCGTCAACCGATCTTACCTCCCTCAAAGCTGTCTCTATCCTGGCTACCTGCTCCACGACCGGGTCCGGCTCGAACCGGAGCCTCGGGGTGCGCTTCAGACGCGTTTGAGCCGCGATGGCGGCCTGGACGCGGCCTGCGGCGCTCGCCAGGCCTGCCTGGGCCTCCTCCGCGTCCGTCCCGGCCAGCACGCTGTAGAAGACTGTGGCCTGTGCGAGGTCGGGGCTCACGCGCACGGCCGTCACCGTCACCAGGCCCCGGATGCGGGGATCCGAGAGAGCGGCCAGCTCCTCGCCCACTATCTCCTTCAGCTGCGACTCCACCTTGCGGGTGCGCCCACTCATAGTTTCACGAACTCCTCGCGCCACTCCAGTATCACCAGCTCCTCGTAGTTCAGGAGCTGGCGCCGGATCTCCTCTCGCTTCTCGACCGCCGCGCCGCGAGAGACCGCCGCGAGGGCGAACTCCAGGGTGGCGCGCTGCCAGAGGTCGTGGTGGTCTGATTCGACCACCGAGACGTTCTTGCGGCGCAGCCGGTCCTTTATCGACCGGAGCGTCTGGCGTTTATCCTTCAGGCTGGAAGCGTAGGGCAGCTCCAGCTCCAGCCTAACGGCGCAGAACAAGAGCCTCTTCGTTACCTCGGGACCTCTACGACCTCGAAGAACTCGAGAACATCGCCCTCCTTGACGTCGTTGAAGTTCTCGATCCCAACGCCGCACTCGAAGCCCTCGCGCACAGAACGAACGTCATCCTTGAACCGCTTCAACGAGGCTATGTTGCCCTCGTAGGTCATCGTTCCGTCTCGCACCACGCGCACGCGGTTGTTCCGGAAGATCTCACCCCTCGTAACATAGCAGCCCGCGACGGTGCCGACGCCAGGTACCCGGAAGATCGCACGCACCTCCGCCGTGCCCGTCTCGTTCTCGGCGGTCTCGGGGGCGAGCATGCCGCGCATGGCAGCCTCTATCTCCTCGAGAGCTTTGTAGATGACGTCGTAGGTCCTTATCTCCACACCCTCGCGCTCGGCGACCTGCTTGGTGGTGTTGTTCGGCCTGACGTTGAAGCCGAGCAGGATCCCATCGCTCGCCGAGGCGAGCATGACGTCCGAGTCGCTGATGGCGCCGACGCCGCTCCTGACAACGTTGACGCGCACCTCGTCCGTGGAGAGCCTGGCGAGCGCCTCCTTGAGCGCCTCGACGGAGCCAGCCACATCCGCCTTGACGACGAGGTTGAGGTCCTGCGTGCCACCTTCGCCCAAGAGATCCTCGAGCGTGCGCCGCGACCCGCCCTGCTCGGCGAGCTCCTGGCGCCTGAGCGCGGCCTCGGCCTGCTGCGCCCTGTCGCGCGCGATGCGCTCGTGGTCGACTACCTCGAAGCGCGTGCCCGCCTCCGGCACCCCCGAGAGGCCCAGGATCTCGGCCGGGTCGCCCGGCCCGGCGTCCTTGACGCGCTGGCCTGTGTAGTCGAGCATCGCGCGTACGCGCCCGTAAGCGGTGCCGGCGAGCACCACGTCGCCCTTGTGCAGGGTCCCGCGGTTCAGGAGCAGCGTCGCCACGGGCCCGCGTCCCGGGTCGCGCTCGCCCTCGATCGCATAGCCGCTGGCGGGGGCATTGGGGTTGGCCTTGAGGTCCTCGAGCTCGGCGACGACGAGGATGTTCTCGAGTAGCTCGTCAATCCCCTCGCCGGTCTTGGCCGAGACCGGTACCGTGACAGTCTCCCCTCCCCACGCCTCGGGGGTGAGCCCGCGCTCGGCCAGCTCGCCCATAACCCTGTCCGGGTTTGCGTTCGGGACGTCTATCTTGTTTATGGCGACGACGATCGGGACCTCCGCTGCCCGGGCGTGCTCTATGGCCTCCTGGGTCTGGGGCATTACGCCGTCGTCGGCAGCTACGACGAGAACCACGATGTCCGTAACCCTCGCGCCGCGGGCGCGCATCTCCGTGAACGCCTCATGGCCGGGGGTATCGATGAACGTGATCCTCTTCCCCCCGCTCTCGACCTGGTAGGCGCCGATGTGCTGTGTGATGCCGCCGGCCTCGCCGGACTGGACGTTCGCTCTGCGGATCCGGTCCAGCAGGCTCGTCTTCCCGTGGTCCACGTGGCCCATCACCGTCACCACCGGGGGCTTCTCGACCAGGTCAGCAGGGTCGTCCTCGGGCGCGACCTCGGCGGGGGCGGGCTCCTCGACGGCCCCGATCTCGACCTCCGCCCCGAGCTCCTCGGCGATGAGCTCTATCTCCTCTGTCGAGAGCGTCTGGGTGAGGGTCTTCATCTCTCCAAGGCCCATGAGGACCTTGATGATCTGGGTCGGAGGCACGCCCAACGCGTCGCCGAGGTCCTTGATGGTGGCCCCCGGCTCGACGCGCACTCCGCCGCCAGTGACCTGTGGCTGCTCCTCTACCGGCGCCTTCTCGGACTCCTTGGGAGCAGCCGGCGCTGCAGCGGGCCGCGGGGCCCGGTTGGTTGCGCTGGCGTCGATGACGACCCGGCGGCGCTTCCTTTCCTTTTTGGGCTGTGGCGAGGAGACCGGCTCCTCGGCCGGCGCGGCCGCGACGGTAGCACTGTGTCCCGAGCGCTCCGCCTCGGCGCGCGCCTCTTGCGCCTCGGCTTCCTGGGCCTCGGAGCGGCCGTTCTCGCGGTTCGCCCCGAATACCCGCTCGTAGACAGGGTCCTCGATAGATGAGGAGTGGCTCTTCACCTCCACCCCGGCCTCCTTCAGCCGGCTTATAACCTCCTTGCTCTCCAGATCTAGCTCTCTTGCGATCTCGTACACGCGCTTACTCATCGGCTACCCCCTGGGTCCCCTCGACCATGCCCTCGAACTCCGCGGACTGAGCCTGGTGCGACGGGATGCCGCAGAAGAGGGAACCGGGGAGCGCCATGTTCGCGCACCGCCGGCCGTTTGACAGGACGGCGCGGCAACGGTGCATGGTGGAGTCCTCGTCTGGCTCCCAATCCTCGTCTTCGCCCTCGAACTCGATGGCCTGGCTTTCGGGTTTGATGTCTATCTTCCAGTCAGTGAGCTTCACCGCCAGGCGGGCGTTCTGCCCCTCGCGCCCGATCGCGAGGCTCAGCTGATCGTCGGGCACGATGACCTCGGCCTGCTTCTCGTCCTCGTCCAGATAGACCTCGCGCACGCGCGCCGGGCTCAGAGCCTTCGCGATAAAGCGCGCGGGCTCAGGGTCCCACTGGATTATGTCTATCTTCTCGTTCCTGAGCTCGGAGACCACGGCCCTCACGCGGCTCCCCCTCGGCCCCACGCACGCGCCGACCGGGTCTATCCCCGGCTCGTTGGACCACACCCCGACCTTCGAGCGCAGCCCCGCCTCTCGCGCGACGGCCTTTATCTCTACGAGGCCGTCGTAGATCTCCGGCACTTCCAGATGGAAGAGGCCCTTCAAGAGCCCCTCGTGGCGCCGGCTGACGACCAGATTTGGACCCCGGCCCGGCTCGCGAATGTCCAGCAGATACACCTTGAGCCGCTGGCCGTTCTCGTAGCGCTCGTTGGGCACCTGCTCGCTGGCCGGCAGGATCGCCTCGACCCTTCCCAGGTCTATGATGGTCATGCGGCGGTGCGCCTGCTGGACGATGCCGGTGACGACGTCGCCCATCCGGTTGCCATACTCTTCCAAGAGCTGCGCGTTGTGCACCTCGTTGAGGCGCTGGTAGAAGGTCTGGCGCATGACCTGGGCGGCTATGCGCGTGAAGTCATGGGGGGTTATGTCCTCCCCGTCCTTCATGACTCTGAGGTCGCCTGTCTCCCGATCCAGGACCACTCTGGCCCCTTCCTCAGCCCCCTCGCGGTTCTCGTAGGCCGCGAGCAGGGACTCTTCCAGCACCTCCTTGACCGTATCGAACGGGATACCCTTGTCCGTCTCTATCTCGTGTAGCGCCGACAGTAATGCGGTGTTCACCTGTATATGTCCTCCTTGAGGTGTGCGCGGGAGACCGAGCCGAACGGCAGCTCCACCTCCGCTCCCCCCTCAGAGAGTTTTAGTACGAAATCGTCTTCACCAGCGCTCTCTATGATGCCGGTGAAGTTGCGTCGGCCCTCCCTGGGCTCTGCGAGGCGGACCTTCGCCTCGTGACCTACGAAGCGCCGGAAGTGCTCGGGCTTGGTGAGCGGACGCTCTATCCCGGGCGAGGAGACCTCGAACATGCCCTCGTAGCCCTCTTCTTCCAACGCCGGCGAGACGGCGGAGACGACCCGCGAGGTAAACTCGTGGTCCACCGGGCCGTCCTCCCGGTCCACGAGCAGGGTGAGGAGGGGCCCCGGTGAGAACCGGGCTTCTACGAGCTCCGTCCCCGCGGGGAGCGCTCCTTCCACAACCTGCGCCAATCTCTGCAGCCTCGCCGTCTCACTCACCCTCTTTTGACGCTAAAAAAAGCAACGGGTCCTTGTAAGACCCCTTGCTCTCGTCCAGCACGCCCGATTATATCGCAGAGTATGTAGGTTACAAGGCGAGCCGGGCTCTGGCGCTCGCCCCCTTGCCGCACGTTGCACAGTGTCTGATGAACAGTGTCTGATGAAGCCGCACGCGGCGTTGCATGCAGCCGTTACAATGCACCGCTACGCTTCGAAAGGCGCGGCGCGCTATCGCCCGGTCCGGACA
>DASTQK010000364.1:0-5927 GCA_035761765.1 Rubrobacteraceae bacterium | reverse complement strand
GTCGCCCGCGAGTACGGTATCCCGGCCGTCGTCGGCGTGCCGGACGCAACCGAACGAATCGTCACGGGGCAGAGGATAACCGTGGACGGAGCCGCCGGGACCATAGCTGTCGGACCTTCGCAAGACCGGTGAGCCTGGCGGCCCGCTTGGAGACGACCATCATCGCGCCCGACGGCTTCGGAGGATTTGCCTCCCGGCGTCCTTGGGACGCCCCGCACGCCAAAGCGGGTAGCCTCAAGCCGCCACTGTGAACGCTTTTATTTGCGGCTTGTGGCTTTAAACGGTAATCTGTGAGCGCTGCGGAGGAGGGACTTCGCGCGTGACGAAACAGAGCATCTCTCGGCGTCCGACGGGCTAGGAGAACGGGGTCAAATGTACAAAGAGGTTTACGTCCCGGTAGACAACTCGGACTACTCCAACCAGGCGTGCGTCATAGGAGTGGACGTGGCGCGCACCTTCGGGGGAAGGGTCGCGGGTTGCCACGCCTACGCCGCCAAGATGCACGACGTGCGCTTCAGGCAGATGGAGAGCGGGCTCCCCGAGGAGTTCCGCGACGAGGACGAGATGAAGCGCCAGCGCAAGATCCACGACCAGCTCATTACCAAAGGGCTGGAGATTATCACCGACTCGTACATAGACGTGCTGGAACCGCTGTGCGAGAAGTACGACGTCGAGCTGGTGCGCCGCTCGCTCGAAGGCAAGAACTTCAAGGTAATCGTCGAGGACGTGAACTCGGGCGACTACGACCTGGTCGTCATGGGTGCGATGGGCATGGCCGCCGTCAAGGACACGGTCCTGGGTACGGTGACCGAGCGCGTGGTGCGGCGCCTGACAAAGGCCGACACCCTGATAGTCAAGGACCTCGACCGCAGCCCGTTCGAGCACATCGTCGTCGCGGTGGACGGTAGCGCCAAGTCGCTCGGGGGCTTGAAGCGCGCCATCGAGCTCGCCCGCGAGTTCGGGGGCACCGTCGAGGCCATCTCCGTTTTCGACCCGTACTTCCACTACGCGATGTTCCACTCGATCGCGGGCGTTCTGTCCACCAAAGCGCAGAAAGTCTTCCGCTTCAAGGAGCAGGAGAAGCTGCACGAGGAGATCATCGACTCCGGGCTAGCCAAGATCTACACGGCCCACCTCGAGGTGGCGAGGAAGATCGCCGAGGACGAGGGCGTGGAACTCAAGACGACCCTGCTTGCGGGCAAGCCGTTCGAGCAGACGCTGAAGTACGTCAAGGAGGTGAACCCGACGATGGTCGTGATGGGCCGCATCGGGTACCACTCCGACGACGAGATGGATATAGGCGGGAACACCGAGAACATGATGCGCTTCCTGCCGACCAACGTCCTCGTAACCAACTTCGAGTACCAGGCGCCGGACCTCTACACCGCCGAGCAGCACATGACGTGGACGAAGGAGGCGCTCGAGCGGCTCGACCGCATCCCCGGCTTCGTAGTCGGCATGGCGACGGGCGCCATCATCCGCTACGCCATCGAGAAGGGATATACGGTCATCACCACCGGCGTCATAGACGAGGTGATAAAGAACATCCTGCCCCCCGGCGCGATGGAGTCGATGCGCGCCATCGGTGACCAGATGCGCGCCGCCGAGCAGATGGGCGAGGATCAGCCGATAGACTCCCTCTTCAAGGACTTCGACGAGCGCACCAAGGGGACGACTAACGGTCACGAGAACGGCTCCAAGGACGACGCAGCGGCGAAGCGGGAGATCTTCGAGGCGGGGCGCGGAGGCTTCGGGCGGTCGGAGGACCAGGGGGACATAGAGGGCGTCTCTGCCGAAGTGCAGGAGGAGATCCGGCGCTCCGCCCAGGGCCTCGACCGCTTCGAGTGCGACGTCTGCCGCTACGTCGCGAAGGGCAAGCCCGCGAGATGCCCAGTCTGCGGAACCGGCCCCACCCACTTCCACGCGGTAGACAAGGAGATCACGCAGGCCGACGCGAGCGAAGGCGACCTGAACGTAGCTCAGGTCTACGACGGCCGCGAGCTGCACTGGACCGACGATGCGAAAGCGTTCCTCGACGCCCTCGAAGAGTGGCAGGAGAAGCGCCGGGTGAGGGCGCGGGTCGAGAAGAGCGCGCTCAAGAAGGGCTACACGACGATCACGCGCGGGTACGTCGAGCAGCAGTACCGCGAGGAGACAGGCCGCGAGGTGAAGGAGGCGGGTGCTAGAGGCTGCCCCGTCTCCCACGCCAAAGAGAAGGTCGAGGAGGCGTCGGGCGGCAAGTGCCCGATAGACCACTCCGCCTTCCAGAAGGCCGGAGATCTCATCCCCGAGGGCGGTAGTCGCGAGTTCACCTGGACGCAGGAGGCCATAGACCGTCTGGAGCGGGCACCCAAAGGCTTCATGCGGAACATCTCGCGCAACATGACAGAGAAGCTGGCGCGCGAGCGGGGCACGACCCACATTGACCTCCCGCTCGTCGAGGACTCTTTGAGTGGCGCGCGCAACACGATGGAGGACGTCATAACGGGCAAGGTCTCCATCGCCGACCTCGCGCGCGACACAGGCGAGAAGATAGAGGCCGATAGCGGCGAGGCCCCTCACCCCCCGATGACCGTGACGATGGTCTGCACCGTCTGCGGCGAGGAGATGCAAGGGATTCAGCCCCCGGAAGAGTGCCCTGTCTGCGGCGCACCAGGCGAAGACTTCGAGGCGAAATAGCATTCGGCAGTCAGCGAGCGGAGATGATACGAGTGCACGCCCGCGTGCCGCCCGAACAGGGATAGCCGATGGCGAGAAGTCACCGAGTGACTTTTCTAAAGAGCGACGTCACCATCGACGTCGCCGAGGACGAGTACATCCTCGAGGAGGCCGAGGACGCTGGGCTGCGCCTCCCCTACGACTGCCGCAGCGGCACCTGCACCACGTGCATGCAGAAGTGTCTGGAAGGGGAGGTGGACCAGGACCTCGCCTTCGCCATCTCCGACGAGGAGCTGGAGCAGGGCTACCGGCTCATCTGCATCGGCAGCCCCCTCTCCGACATCGTGCTTGACGCCTGATCCCCGGCAGCGCCCGGTTAGCAAACCTTAGCGAACATTTAACGCTGTGTGCCTACCATGACCGGGACACCGGTCTTACGATTGGCGGCGACGGTTATCAAAGGGGGATTCTCGTGGCACAGGCAAGCAGGCAAGTATCCGCCTCGAGCGAGGCGCTGGCATGGGCTTGCTCCTCCCTGCGTTGGGCGCGCGAGCGTGACCGAGACCATCTGGCGGCGCTGCTGGAGGAAGTGGTGACCGACCTGGAACTGGAAAAGGTCTGGGACCGTTCGTCTCCTGCGCACCCCCGATAGCTCTCCGGTCCACGCGGTCTGACAGGGTAGAATCTCGTCGCGCCGGGGCATATCTCGACGCCCGGCTGGCCACAAGGGTCCGGGTCTACCAAGAACCGCTTTAGGTTTCGGGAGGTAGCTGGTAGAGACGGATCGCGTTCCCGCGCAGTATGCTCTCGCCGGCGGCCTCGGCGCCGGAGATGCTCAGCTCCCCGTGCGCCACGAGTTCCTCGAGCGCCAGGCCTAACACGTGCCGCCCGTCCATGGCGCTCATCCAGTAAAGCTCCGGCACGCCTATGCCGTCGGAGCTATACAGGAGCTTGGAGCTAGGGGCCACGCCGAGCGCAGCGCCCGTGAAGGAGAGCATCTCGCCGAAACCCAGAAAGGGGATGCCGTAGGAGAGATCCAGGTACACGTTCTCGTAGACCGCCGCCAAGTAGCCACCCTCTCGCGTGTACGGGTAGCACTCGTGCAGCAGCACCACGGGCACGCCGCGGTACTCCGGCTTCTCGAGCACGGCGCGCAGGTGCAGCGGGTTGCCGAGCAGGAGGTCGGTGTCCGCATCGCCGTAGCCGGTATGAAACTGGACCGGGACCTCCTGCCGGGCCGCCTGCGCGAAGGCAACGTGCAACAGCGTGTCAAGCAGCGGCTTGTGAGCCAACCGCGCCGGGTTCTCTGCACTATCTCGCCGGAACTCGTGCAGCGAGGCCTCCGCCTCCTCGTCCGTCCATTCCCGAACCGCCAGCCCGGTACGGTAGGCGACGATGCTCTTGAGCGCCGCGTAGCCCCGGCCCCGAACGTCGTCCAGCTCGGCTGCAAGCGCCTCCTTCACCAAGTCCAAAGAAGCGTGCCTGGCGAGCAGGCGTTCCATCAGGATCTCGAGGCGCAGCATGGGCTCGGTGCGGCAATTCGCCAGTTTGCCCAGCTCGGAGATCGGCAGCACCTCTTCGGGTGGTGGGTAGCCGGTGTCTACGAGGAGGGTCTCGACGTTCGCGGACCGGAGGAGCTCGCCGGTCAGCTCTGCCGTGTCCCTCTTTGCGCGGGCTGCCAATACCGATTCTTCGTCGGGCTCGCAGTCGAAGAAGGCGGAGAGGTAGCGGATCAGGCGCCGGTAGAAGGCGGTGGTGGCAATGTGATATCGCGCCATCCCAAGGTCAGCCGACTCGGTGAACGCTCCGCGCCAGCTTGCGGCGTCGTCGAGGCGCTGGGAGCGCAGGATGCCGTGGCAGTGATTGTCCACCACGGGCACCTCCCCGAGGTCTACGGCTTCGCCGCGCACCATCAGTAGTTTATCGCCGCCGCTGCCGCAACCTCTTCCGGCGAGAGATCCCTCGCCGTCATTGCCTGCGCGCGGCCCACGGCAAGGTGGGTGCGCACGATCTGCTCTCCCAAAGCGCCGATGAGAACCCCGTCCTTCTCCAGCGCGTCGAGAGCCTCGTCCAGGTTCGCGGGTAGAGGATAGATGCCTCTGTCGGCGCGCTCCCCGGCGCTCAACGTAGCCGGGTCCACCATGACCGGCTCGCCGGGGTCGAGACCCCTCTCCATCCCGTCTATCCCGGCGGCCAGGACCGCCGCGAGAGCCAGGTACGGGTTCGCCGTCACGTCTACGGGTTTGATCTCGACGTTCGCGGTCGCTGACTCCGCGCCTGCCACGGGCGAAGCGAGCCGCACGGCAGCCTCCCTGTTGTCCGGGCCGTAGCAGGCATAAGCCGAGGACCACATGCCGGGGGCGAGCCGCTGGTACGAGTTGGGAGACGCGGCGGTGAACGCCATGACCGCGGGGATGTGTTCCAGGATGCCACCTATGAATCCCGATCCAGCGGCGTTCAACGCGCCCGAAGCGTCAAAGAGCGCCGGAGCATCTCCCTCGTAGAGGCTCACGTGCAGATGGTGGCCGTTGCCAGCTTTGTCCAGGTACGGCTTCGGGGCCATCGTGGTCTCGAAGCCCAGGCGGTGCGCGACGCCCCGGATCGCCTCCAGAACCTGCACGCGGCGGTCCGCGGCCGAGAGCGCCTCCGCCTCTCCCACCGAGAGCTCCAAATTCCCGTGTCCCACCTCGGCGTGGCATTGCTCGGGCCGGATGCCCATCTTCTCCAGCGTCTCCGCCAGCTCCGCGACCAGCCCCGCAGCCGCGGTGAGCGCGAAGCTTCCCGCGTAAGGCGTCCTGTCCAGCGGACCGTCAGGCCCCCACACGTAGAATTCCGCCTCGTACGAGGCGACGCACCTGAACCCTCTCTCCCCGAGCCGCCCGAGCACCCGCCGCAATGCTCCGCGCGGACACCCGTCCCAGGGAGTGGCCGCGTCCGGCTCCGTCATGTCGCAGGCGACCATCGCCTGGCTGCGGGCGAAGGGGAGCGGGGCGAGCGTCGAGAGGTCTGGGACGAGGCGGCACTCCCCCACCGGGCTCAAGCCGGAGGCCGCGTGCAGCATCCCGCTAGGGTCAAGCGCCAGCACCCCCTTCGCGAGCCCTACCCCGGCGCTCGCCCTCCGCTCGAAGGCGTCCCGGTGGACCGCCTTCGTCTTGGCAATGCCCGCATGATCCACGAACACGAACCGCACCCACAAGGTATCCACTGGCAGAGGTCGCGGTGTGCCCTCCCGTGCCTCGCGCTCGGCCTGCATCTCTCCCTCCACGACC
>DASTQK010000363.1:0-6579 GCA_035761765.1 Rubrobacteraceae bacterium | reverse complement strand
GGCGGGTGCCTGAGCAGTCCCCAGGACACCTCTATCCCGCCCCTGCCGGCGGCTGGCGCGGAGGTGGACGCCGGCCTCGGCCCCGAGGCGCAACCCCTGAGCTACGGTCCCGGGTACAAGGGCTCACCCAGCTTCAGCCCTCAGGGTAGCCGCATAGCGTACATCGTGGACGGCTACGTGGTGGACAGACCCGTTAGTGCCGAAGATACCCGCCGCTGGACAACCAGGGACTTCGTGGCCGAGGACGTCGAGTGGACCTTCGAAGACGGCCTCGCCATCTTCGGCGCGGCCTCCGGCCCGGTGCCGACTGACGAGGCGTCGAGGTCCGTCTACCTGGCGCGCTCCGGGGAAGACTCCCTCGGCGTCAGGGAGCTCGCCACCGATGTACTGGCCATGAGCCCGGGTCCCGAAGGGGAGGGCCTCGTCGTCGCCCTCCAGACCGGCTCGTACCGGAGCCAGATCGCCCTTTTGCGCGACAGCGGCGCTGTGGACCGGCTCTACACCAGCCCCCTCGGCGGCCAGGTCACGGGGCTGTCTCTCTCGCCGGACGGCCGCAAGGCCGCACTGGCGGTGCGAACGGCCGGCGATCTCATCTCCTTCGAGCTGCACGCCCTAGATCTCAGGGCGGGCACCTACCGGCAGGTCGCGCAGCTGGAGGAGGGGCTTGAGGTCCTCGGCGCACCGCAGTGGACGCGAAAGGGGATCTGCTACGTCGTAGGGAAAGAAGAAGCGCCGAGCGGCACGGAGCCTCTCTACGACGTCTTTACCGTGACGCCTGGCTCCGACGCTCCGGAGCCGACGCCGGGGGTAGGCGAGGACTTCGTCGCCTCCAGCATCCGGGTCTCGCCCGGCGGGGAGCGCCTGGCCATCATCGGGCGGCTCAACTCCAACGCCCCGATAAACCTCTACGTCCTGGACCTCGCCACACAGACCCTCGAGGATCTGACCGTCAACGAAGACATGGAGATAAAGACCGGGCCAGACGACCTCGCCTGGTCCCCCGACGGCGAGAGCATCGCCATCGTCGCGCGCGGGGCCCTCTCGGAGGAGCCACGCGTGCGCGCCGCCCCCAAGGGCTCGCTGCTCGAGGACTTCTACAACCTCTATGAGATCCCCGTCGAAGGCCGGGCGCAGTGAGAGAGGCGGCGCTCTGGATCTCCGGCGCAGTTCTCGCCTTTCTCGCCACGGCGGGCGCCTTCTTGCTGCTGGCCAACCTGGGCACGGTCCCCTCCGAGAGGAACCTGAGACCGGACCCGCGCCCCGACGAATCCGGACACAACCTGCAGCTGATCCTGAACCAGGATAGCCTGAGGTCCCTCAGAGAATTACCGGGGCAGGAGTTCGAGGTCAGCGTACGCAACGCAGGCGATGAAGACCTGTCGCACGTCAACCTCACCGTCGAGGTCTCTTCCGAGAACACAGCCTTTTCCAACGGCCTCTACTATCAGGAGAACGTGAACGAGCTGCCTGCGGGCAGCTCCGTCCCTGTGCGCTTCTACCTGGACCTCTCGGTAGCGGGAAGAATGGCATCAAGCAGCGCGTCCGCCATCCCGGAGCCGCCGCGCAAGATAATCGAGGTGCGGGCAACGACACCGGAGGGCGACTCGGCGATCAAGACGGCGATCGTGCCGGTCTGATCAGGTAGGGGGTTCCTCGCCCCTACCTTTAGGTGTGCCCTTTCTGAGGGTCCCTCGCACGAGCCAGGATCCCCGGCGCGGGGTTGGGGGTCTTGAGGTGTGGCAGCTTCACCTTTCCGAGCACACCGCGCGCCAGCTCGCCGACCTCGACGGAGCTGCCCAGGTCGGTGCGCGCCAGCGTATAGGGGCTGCCCCGGTGCCAACCCCGGCGGACCGGCTTCCAGCCGCTTTCCAGAAGGAATCCGGTCGGCGCGTGGTAGGGCGCTTCGCGGTCGCTCGCGATCGCCTCGACCCTCGCAACGCCCCGGTGCTTGAGGTCCCGGAGCATCCGCACCAGCAGTCTGCGGCGCGTGCGCATATCCCCAACGACGCAGGCCAGCAGTACCGAGTCCTCGCCCAGAGGTCCCAAGGGGTACGCCTCGGCGCGCGGGAGGCGGCCCGCGGGCCCGTAGACCACGAACCCCGCGGTCTCTTCGCCCTGGCGCACGGCGAAGCCCGCCGTCCCCCACCCGGCGTTCACCTCGCGGAACCACTCCCCGGCGGAGCAAGCCCCCTCCGTCCAGTGCGATATCACCGGCTCGAGATCCGGCACCTCTACGACCCGGTCGGCGGAGATCTCCGCGACCGCCGGGACGAAAGACTTGGGTTTCACGGTCCCGGTCTCAGGTCGCCGCCGTCTCCCCGTGGCCGGTCGGGGTTCTCTCTGAGGCGAGCGCGGGTCTCGCGCACCTTCCTCCGGAGCTCCTCCGACCTCTCGGCGCTCTGCTCGGGGGCCTCCTCGCGCGAGACGTCCCGCAGATAGGGCCGCGCGGTGGGCGCGGCCTCCTCCGCGGGGCCCGGCTCTCCTCTGTCGGGGCCCTCGCGGGCCTCCGAGATACGCTCCTGCATCCGTTCCTGGGTCTCGAAGAGAGATTCGCGGCTCCTCTCGCGGGCCTCTCCGGCGCGCTCCCTGATCGAACCCCTCAACTCCCTGCCGCTACGGGGGGCGAGTAGGATGCCGGCGAGGAGCCCCGCCGCCCCGCCGAGCAAGAAGCTTCTCAGCCGTTGCCTGTCCAGCACCTTCGTCTGCCTCCTCGGAGCTTCCTCGCTCATTCTATTATCCACTCTTGGCGCGTGTTATGGGGATCCCGTGCCGCGGTGTGGCCGCGTCCAGCAGGAAAGACGCCGAGCGGCGGCCTGCCCGCTCGGCGATCCCTGAGACGCGGTTCGCAACGATCTCGACCGCCGCATCGGAGGTGTTCTCTATAGAGAGGTTCTCGACCTTCTGTACGCCCGTGCGATCGGCGCTCTCGACGATGTAGTCGTGGATCTGGCGAATCTCCTTGAAGTAGGCGATGTACTCCTCGGCCGGACGACGCATCGCGGTGCCCAAAGCGCGGATGTAGAAGCGCGAGCGGTGGACGTGCTCGTCGGTGAGGTACACCACGAGGGGGCAAACGTTCGGATGATCTCGATATCGTCCCAGGATGACCTCAGGCACCAGGTGGACTCCCTCGATGACGAGGTTCGTCCCCTCCTTGAGACCCCTGTCCACGAGCGCCTCGACCCCGACGGCCACCTGCGCGGCCTGCTGCCTGAACCCGAAGAGCACCGCCTCCCACTCCTCGACCGGCACCCTCAGGTCCTCGCGCTGTATCTCGTAGGAGCTCTTGTGGAGGATGGGAAGGAGGTCCGGGCTTATGGCGCGCCTCAAGACCTCCCGGATAGAGTCCGTCCCTATGACGCTCTGGATGTTGAGACGCCTCGCGACGTCGGCGGCGAGCGTGCTCGTCCCTACCCCTGTAGCCCCGCCGATCAGCACGACTATGGGCTCGGTTGACTCTCGCAGGATACGCCACTTGTCCAGCCTACCCACGACTATGGCGTCTTTCTTGACCAGCTTGTCGCGGACCCGGGCGAGGACCTCTTCCTCCTCGACCGTGTAGCGCTCCTCGGCCAGGAGCTCGGCCCTGACCTCGCTCGCTATCTGGTGTGCCAGCTCGGGCGCGGCCCCGGCCTGGGCGAGGGTCTGCGCCAGGATGCCACGGGAGAACGGAGTCTGCCGGTCCGCCCTGACTACAGTGATCTCTTGTTCTTCCATAGCACCCCCAGAGGCGAAGCCCCTAGTCGCCGAGAATCCGAAGGCCTTCGAACTTCCGCCCCCGCCGTCTACCCACCCGGTAGAAAAAGAACAGCAAGAAAGCTACCAACACTAGCGGCACCAATGGAACGAATAAACCCACGGCACTACCGACCAACCCCACCACATCTTCGAAGAAGCTCAAGAATATCGGTGAAACCCCCGCAGACACCGCCTTGGCCGGCGGTCTCAGCAACACCTTCGCCACGGCCACGGCACCGGCGATCAAGGCTCCTACCACGAGCCAGGGCAGCGACCCCGTGTCGAGGTCGAAGCCGAGCGCCGCGGTGAATACCACCGCACCCGCGAAGGCCCGCACCGGGACCATCGCGTAGTTGAAGGCGCGGTCGAGCGCCGGAATCTTGTCCAGGACGATCTCCACCACAGCGAGTCCCGCGAGCACGCCAAAGGCCGACCACCACCATCCGTCGCCTCCGACCTCCACGAAGGGCGCTACGTAGAGCCCCGCGGCGGCGAACAAGGCGCCGAGCGCTAGCGGCACGAAAGCCCTCACCCCCGCTACGGAGGAGAGGCCGATGCCAAGGCCCAGTGCGAGAAGGATCTCCATCGTGAGCATTATATCTTAGAGGGTCCGGGAGCCCGTTCAACCGAGGTCTGTACCTGAGCTATACTCTTGCTGTTTCATGGTGTAACGTTCCAGGAATTCCGGAGGGTTTTCTTGTCGCAGACGGTCGAGATGGAGAAGATAGTCGCGTTCTGCAAGCGCCGGGGCTTCGTGTACCAGAGCTCCGAGATCTACGGCGGCATCCGCTCCTCCTACGACTACGGCCCCCTCGGCGTCGAGATGAAGCGCAACATAAAGGAGGAGTGGTGGCGCCGCGTCGTCCACATGCGTGACGACGTGGTCGGCATAGACGCCGCCATCATCATGCACCCTAGAGTTTGGGAGGCCTCCGGGCACGTGGCGGGCTTCAACGACATGCTCGTCGAGAGCCGGACGAGCGGACGCCGCTACAGGGCAGACCACCTCATAGAGGACGCGACCGGGGTGGACGTGGAAGGACTCCCGCCCGAGAAGCTCACCGAGATCATCCAGACCGACGACCGCATAAAGGACCCCGTGGACGGCGGGCGGGACTTCGCCCCTGTGAGACCGTTCAACCTGATGTTCGAGACTTACACCGGACCCGTAAAGAGCCCCGAGAACATCGCCTACCTCAGGCCCGAGACGGCGCAGGGGATCTTCGCCAACTTCAAGAACGTCCTGCAGACCAGCCGCGTCAAGGTGCCGTTCGGGATAGCCCAGGTCGGGAAGTCTTTCCGGAATGAGATCACGCCGGGTAACTTCATCTTCCGCACGCGCGAGTTCGAGCAGATGGAGATGGAGTTCTTCGTGAAGCCCGGCACCGACGCCGAGTGGCACGAGTACTGGATCGAGGAGCGCTTCAACTGGTACCTGAACCTCGGCCTGCGGGAGGAGAACCTCCGCAAGCGCGAGCAGACGGACGACGAGCGGGCGCACTACGCTACGCGCGGCGTGGACATCGAGTACAACTTCCCGTTCGGCGGATGGTCGGAGCTCGAAGGGATAGCCAACCGCACCGACTACGACCTGAATAAACACCAGGAGTACTCGGGCGAGAACCTCTCGTACTTCGACCAGGCGACAGGCGAGAGCTACGTCCCCTACGTCGTCGAGCCGGCGGTGGGGGCAGACAGGATCCTGCTCGCCTTCCTGGTGGACGCCTACACCGAAGAAGAGGTCCGTGGCGAGGAGCGCACCGTCCTCAAGCTCCACCCGCGCATCGCCCCGGTGAAGGCTGCCGTGTTCCCGTTGAGCAAGAAAGAGCCCGTCGCGACGGTCGCCAAGCAGCTCTACGACGACCTCAAGGGCGACTACCGTCTGTTCTACGACGACTCGGGCTCCATAGGCCGCCGCTACAGGCGCCAGGACGAAGCCGGGACGCCCTTCTGCGTGACGGTGGACTTTGACACTTTGGACGACAGGAAAGTAACCATCCGCGACCGGGACACGATGGAGCAGGAGCGCATCCCCATCGAGGCAGTCCAGGAGAGGCTGAAGGCCCTGATATCGGGCTAGCGATGGTAGACCTCAAGCCCATAGCGCTGTGGGCCGTGCCCCGCTCCCTCTCTACCGCCTTCGAGCGGGTCTTCGTCGAGCGCGACGACCTGGAGGTGTTGCACGAGCCCTTCTCGGCCGCCTACTACTACGGCGAGGATCGATTTAGCGACCGCTACGCCGACGAGGCGCCGAAGCCCGAGAGCAGCTATGAGGACATCCTGGCTGAGGTCTTCAAGCCGAGGAAGAAACGGCTCTTCATGAAGGACATGCCCTACCAGGCCAAGGGCGTCATGAGCCCGGAGTTCATCGGCAAATTCACCAACACCTTCATCATCAGGGACCCCAAGTACGTCCTCTCCTCCCTGTACAAGATGTGGCCCGACTTCACGCTGGAGGAGACGGGATACGAGCAGATCTACCTGGCTTTCAGGTACGCAGAGGAGGCCGGAGAGGACCCTGTGGTCGTGGACGCCATGACCTTCTCTGAGTACCCGGTGGGCATACTCTCGGCATACTGCGAGCGCGTGGGCATACCATTCCTGCCCGAAGCTCTGTCTTGGGAACCAGGAGAGGTCGAGAAGTGGAATAGCTGGGAGGGGTGGCATGAAGCGGCCCAGCAGAGCACCGGCATCGAGCGCGCCGAACGCCGCGACCCCGAGCTGCCGGAAGAGCTGTGGGAGGCCTACGAAGACTGCCTCCCCTACTACTACGCCCTCGCCGCGCACACGATCTCGCCGGCATAAAGCTTTTCAGCCAGCGCGCCGTCCGGGGATCCCCGG
>DASTQK010000362.1:0-3693 GCA_035761765.1 Rubrobacteraceae bacterium | reverse complement strand
CCCCGGTCCCCAGAGGCGTCCGCCCTACCTCCGACCGCGTCCGCGAGAGCGTCTTCAACGCCCTGGGCCAGTTCTTCGAGGGCGACGTGCTCGACCTCTACGCCGGGACCGGCTCTCTGGGCATAGAGGCCCTGAGCCGCGGGTGCGACCGGGCAGCCTTCGTGGAGAAGGACAGGCGCGCCCTGGCTACCATCCGGGAGAACCTGCGGCGCACCAGGCTGCAAGACAGGGCGGAGGTAGTCGCCGGGGACGTGGGGCGGGTGCTGGATAGGATGCTTACAGACGGGCGACAATTCAATTTGATATTCGCTGATCCCCCATATAGAATCGCTGCAACGGAGGTCGGGGGCGTGCTTTCCCGGCTCGGCGCTCTGCTCGCGCCCGGCGGTCGGGTGGTGCTCGAGCGTGGCGAGGCTCCGGCGGAGGGTACACAGGGCAAGAAAGGAGTCACGCGCCGTTACGGCGGCACGTACGTGACGATACTTGAGCGGTCGGATATCACAATGATCGTGGCGGTCTGCCCCGGGAGCTTCGATCCCGTTACCGCCGGACACCTCGACATCATCCGGCGGGCGTCGAGGCTCTTCGACCACGTCGTGATCGCGGTGGGCGCAAATATGCGCAAGAGGCCGGTGCTCCCGGCGGTCGAGAGGGCCCGGCTGATAGAGAAGGTAACAGCGGACATCGAGAACGTCTCGGTGGAGTTCATGAACGGACTGCTCGTGGATTTCGCGCGGGAGCGGGGGGCGCAGGTGATCGTCAAGGGTCTCAGGGCTGTCTCCGACTTCGAGTCGGAGTTCGAGCAGGCGCAGCTCAACAGGACCATGTACCCCGAGCTCGAGACGGTCTTCATAATGGCCTCCTCAGAGCACAGCTTCCTCTCGTCGAGCGCCGTGCGGGAGATAGCATCTTTTGGCGGTGACGTGCGCGGGCTCGTCCCCGACGGCATACTTGAGAGCGTGCGCGAGATATATTCGGGCTCGGACGGTAAAATACAGGGATTGTAGGCGAAGGATAGGTTTGTAGGATGGACGTACTGGTGCTGATAGACAGGTTGGAGGAGCTTGTAGAGGAAGCGAGGAGCTTCCCCGGCTTCGGCAACACGGCCATGATCGACCGGGATGCCGCCTTCGATATCATAGATCAGATGCGCCAGACGATCCCCGAGGAGCTCAAGCAGGCGCGCTGGATCGTGAAGGAGCGCCAGGCGATGCTTGATGAGGCGCGCAGCGAGAGCGACCGTATCATCCGCGGCGCCCAGGACGAGGCGGAGAAGATCACCTCCGAGGAGGAGGTCCTCAAGAGGGCCGAAAAGCGTAGCACGGAGATCATGGAGGACGCCCGCCGCCGCGAGCGTGAGATCCGCCTGGGCGCCGAGGACTACGCGGACGAGGTGCTGGCGAACCTGGAGGATAACCTGGGCAAGCTCCTCGAAGCGGTGCAGCGCGGCCGCAACAAGCTGCAGGGCGTCCCGGAAGAGTAGTCGATGAGATCGCGGATTCCTCTCAGGCGCCCAGGCGCCGAAGTCGGGGCGCAACACGCTGCGCACGAGTCTTTCGAGGTCGAACCGTTCGACCTCTACGGGCGCCACCACGAGGTCACCGGGGCCGAGGCCGACGTCGCGGTAACCCGGCTATTGGAGGGCCTGCACCTTGACCTCACGGTGCGCGTAACCGTGCAAACGACGTGCGACCGCACGCTGGAGCCCACCGATCTGCGCCTCGAGTTGAGCGAGTCGGAGTTTCTGCCGGGTCCGAACAACGCGGAGCTCTCGATCGAGGACTGGACGCTGGACCTGGCGGACTACACCCGGCGCGCCCTGCCGAGCGATATCCCTATGCAGGTGTTCCGTCCGGGGACGGAGCCCGTGGAGCCCTCCGGAACTGAAGACGATATCGACCCTCGGTGGCGGGACCTCGGCAGGCTCTTCGCCTCTAATTTCTAGGACCCGACGAACTTACAGGAGGTAAATCACCATGGCAGTACCGAAGAAGAAGACCTCGCACGCGCGCAGGAACCAGCGCAGGGCACACCACGCGATGGGGCAGCCGAACCTGGTAGCCTGCCCTAACTGCGGCGAGCCGCACAGGCCGCACCGCGTGTGTCCTACCTGTGGCTACTACAAGGGCCGCACCGCGGTAGCCATCGAAGTAACCGAGTAGCTCTCGGAGTCCAGCGACCCCGGATGCGGATCGCGGTAGACGCACTCGGCGGGGACAGGGCGCCGCGCGAGATCGTCGCCGGAGCGGTCGCCGCTGCCAGGAGGCTGCCGCGAGACGAGATATCTCTCGTGGGAGACCCGACGCTCGTCGAGCCCGAGCTAGACCTGGACGTTCCCCAGAACCTGTCGCTGCGCGAGGCGGGCGGCCCGATCGGGATGGCCGAGGAGCCCGCCCCGGCGCTTAGAGCCCGGCCGGACGCGAGCGTCGCCGTCGCCGCCGAGATGGTGCGCGAGGGCGAGGCCGACGCCCTGTTCTCCGCAGGGAACACGGGGGCGACGGTCGCGGCGGCGTTGCTCAGGATCGGGCGCCTCCAGAGCTGCCGCAGACCCGCCATCGCAACCGTCCTGCCGCTCACGTCTCCGGTCTTGCTGCTCGACGCGGGCGCGACCGTGATGTGCAGGCCGCAGGACCTGCTGAATTTCGCTATTCTTGGGGACGTGTTCGCCAGACGGTACTTCGATCTCGAGCGGGAGGCTCGCGTCGGCCTGATCAACGTCGGCGAGGAGCCGGGGAAGGGTAACGACCTGTCCAGGGAGGCTCACCGCCTGCTGGACGAGTCGCCCGGCGTACGCTTCGTGGGCAATGTCGAGGGGCGGGATATCGGCTCCGGGGTGGCCGACGTGCTCGTTACCGACGGCTTCACCGGCAACGTGGTCCTGAAGACCGCCGAGGGGGTGGCGCGCGATATCCTCGCGATGCTCCGCTCGGCGATGACCGGTGGTCCTGCAAGCAAGCTCGCCGCCGGTATCCTGCGCCCCAATCTGCGCAGCATCCGCGACCGGGTAGACCCCGAGAACTACGGTGGCTCGTTCCTCCTCGGCGTCCGGGGGTCGGTCGTGATCGGGCACGGCAACTCGGGCGCGAGGGGCGTCGAGAATGCCCTTGTGGGGCTATCTCGCACCGGCGCGGGTCTCGCGCAGACCCTGGAGGCGGCGCTCGCCGCGGCGCACGCTGCTGCTGGGGATGCGCCGTGAACGAGTACCCCGCGTCCAAGATCGTCGGCGTGGGCCGCGCCCTGGGGAGCAGGGTCGTCACCAACCGCGACTTCGAGGCCACCCTGGACACCACAGAAGAGTGGATCTCCTCGCGCACCGGGATCTCCGAGCGCCGCTTTGTCGGCGAGGACGAGAATTGCGCCACCCTCGCTATCGAAGCCTCGAGAGAGGCTCTGCAACACGCCGGGGCGACCGGAGAGTCGGTGGACCTGATCGTCTGCGCCACCTCGACCGCGCCGGAGTCGATGCCGTCCGTGGCCTGCCTGGTGGGCGAGGCGATAGGCGCCGCGGGCGTCGGCGCCTTCGACCTGGCGGCAGCCTGTACCGGCTTCTCCTACGCGGCCTCGGTCGCCGACGCTATGCTCTGCGGCGAGCGGGCAAGCCGGGTGCTCCTGATCGGGGCAGACGCCATGAGCACGATAGTGGACCAGACCGACCGCTCTACAGCCGTCCTCTTCGGCGACGGCGCGGGAGCC
>DASTQK010000361.1:0-2620 GCA_035761765.1 Rubrobacteraceae bacterium | reverse complement strand
CCTTATTTACCCAGGTGCCTGGAAGGCGCTTGGCGAACCCCTCACACTGTTCCTCTCCGCCGCAACCCCGAAGGGCTCCGATCAAAGTTGCATCGATAAGGACTGGTGCTCTGCGCAGATGACGCTCCGGCTTGAACCTCGCACACCGCTTCTACAGGATCAGCGAATAGTCCGAGGGTAACCTCAGCCTGGGGTACTCTGCTTGCGTGGCAAACAAACGCCGACGAGAGCCCGAAGGGCCAATAGCAGAGTCTCGACTCGTGGAGTGGCCACGGCCGCGGGGGTAGCGCTCGTGATCCTCCCAACGATGTCTGGCTAGATCGCCACTACCCGGCAAGAAAGCTGATAGCCCAATGCAGATAGCTCGCGGCACTCTGATAGAATCAGGGTGCCGCGCTAAGCGGGGAGCTGGCGATGCCCTATACCTGCGATCGCCTAGCAGGGCCTAGATCCCCGCCCGAGGCGGCCCGTGTTCGGTAGAGACCGGTGACCGCGGCGTTGATGGCCGGGTCCCGGGCAATGAGGCCCCGTGAACCGTGTCAGGACCGGGAGGTAGCAGCACTAAGCGGGTAACCTCATGTGCTGCGGGGTAGCTCGGCCGGAGCTAGCAGCCGGAGACTCGCCGGGTTCGGGTCCGTCGACGGCGGGGTGCGCGGCATTTTAACTATCAGTTTTCCTCGCCCTCACCCGAACTCGGAGTGGCTCTCGTAACACCCCGGCCCTACGTCGGGTGCAACCCTCGGACCCACGACAGCGGAAAAGCTCAAAGCTGACCGCTCCATAACAGCGATGGATCGAAGCAAAGCGTCAGCTATACTTGCTGTGTGAGTCTTGCGATACGCCTTCCGGAATGAGACACACGACGCTCTACCGCAAGTGGCGGCCGAGACGCTTCAGCGAGATCGTCGGTCAGGAGCCGGTCGTTCGCACCCTCAGCCGCGCGATAGAGACGGAGCGGCTCGCGCACGCCTACCTGTTCTCAGGCCCGCGCGGGACGGGGAAGACGAGTACGGCGAAGGTGCTGGCGATGGGTTTGAACTGCGTCAAGGGACCGACGCCTGAGCCGGACGGGACGTGTGAGAGCTGCCGGGCGATCGTCAACAACTCCTCTCTCGACGTGGTGGAGATGGACGCCGCCTCCAACAGGGGGATAGACGAGATCCGGGACCTCAGGGATCGGGTAAACCTCGCGCCGGTGGCGGGCCGGATGAAGGTCTACATCATAGACGAGGTCCACATGCTGACCGCCGAGGCGTTCAACGCCCTCCTGAAGATGTTGGAAGAGCCCCCCGAGCACGTCGTATTCGTACTTGCGACCACAGAGAAGCACAAGGTATTACCCACCATCACAAGCCGCTGCCAGAGCTTCGACTTCCGCCGCCCCGGCGTCGAGACTCTGAAAGACAAGCTCGCCGAGATAGCGGAGGCCGAGAGGATCGAGGTAGAACCGGAGGCGCTCACGGTGATCGCGCGGGAGGGGCGGGGCTCCTTCCGCGACGCCGAGGGGCTCCTGGATCAGCTCTCCTCCTTCGCCGAAGGTCTCATCACGGCTTCGATGGTGCGCGAGTTGCTCGGGAGCGTCGGCCCGGAGGCTCTCCTGGAGACGACCTCGGCGCTCTACGAGCGCAGAGCAGCTGACGCTTTGCGCATCGTTGACCGGCTCTCCAACGAGGGCAGGGACCTCGGCCAGCTCGTCACGGAGTTGATCTCTCACCTGCGAACCCTGATGCTCCTCCCGCACGCCCCGGAGATAGCCCTGGCAGAGGTCGGGGCCGACGAGCGTGGTTCTCTCGAAGAGCAGGCGCACTCCATCCCGACCGCCGAGGTCGTGCGGCTCATAGAAGCTATGGACGCCGCTCTGGGCCGCATAAAGCGCGGCGGGGACCCGAAGCTCGAGCTGGAGCTCTCCTTCCTCAAGCTGACCCGCGACTACACCGAGCCTGAGGTCGGGAATCTCCTGAGGCGTCTGGAGGAGCTGGAACGGGAGGTCGCGAACGGCGCTGCGTCGCCGCGTGCGGAACGTTCCCTACGATCCGAAGCGCCGCCGCCACCGCGCGAGGAGCCGGTAGACGCGCCAGCGGACGAAGCGGGGTCGGCGGGTACCCCGGATGATGAGAGCGGCGACGAAGGGGAGGAGCCGCTGGGTGCCGAAGCATCCACCGTACCGTGGCCCCGGATCTTGCAGGACCTCAAAGCTCGCCGGCCGGCGGTGGCTGCAGTGTACGAGGGGGCGCGGCTGGAGAGTTTCGACGGCACGGTCCTGGAGCTCTCCTTCCCAGAGGAGCTCGCCATCTACGTGAAGCTGGCCGGCGAGCCTAAGCGCCTGGACCCTCTGATGGAAGTACTTGAAGAGCACCTGGGAGCTAGCCCTCGCCTGGAGTTTCGGGTTGGCGATGGGGTGCCGGTCGAGGTTGCACAAGAGCCGCCTCCCCCCGCGGATAGCCGGGCTCCTGCACCGAAAGTCGAGGATGTCGGCGACGAAACACCGGATATCTCCGGCATCGTGGGCGGTCCCGGAGCGCAGGGATCTTCGTCGGAGGGGGCCGGGAGCAGCGACGTGATCCGTGACCAGCGCGAGGTCTTCGAGATGGCGCGGGAGCGGGGTTTGCTCGACCAGCAC
>DASTQK010000360.1:0-11132 GCA_035761765.1 Rubrobacteraceae bacterium | reverse complement strand
CGAGCAAACCCTCGACCTCGTCTACTACCTCGAAGGCCCCGTCGGGCAACGCGTAAGAGAGGCTACCGGTCCCCTCCAGCTCGTCTCCTTCCGCGGTGGAGGGTGATGATACCGCCCGCGAGCCTGCGCCATGTAACATCTTGTAGTCCATTCCGCTCCATTATGTCAGACAATTCATCCGGCGCCACGAACTCTTTCACCGATTCGGGCAGGTAGGAGTAAGCCCGGGCGTCGCCGGAGATCCCAGCCCCCAGACGAGGCACGACCCTGTCGAACCACAGCGCGTAGAACGCGCTGAAGACCCGCCCCTCGGGCCGGGCTATCTCGAGGCAAACCGCCACGCCGCCAGGTCTCAGGGCTCGGGCCATCTCGGAGAAGAGCGCGTCGAGGTCGGGGATGTTCCTGGCTCCGTAGGCGATGGTAGCCGCGTCGAAGGCACCGGAGGGAACGCCCTCCAGGTTCGTGGCGTCGCCGAGCCGGTACTCGACGTTCGCCGCTGGACGCGCCTTTGCCACCCGCAACATCTCACTCGAGAAGTCTACTCCCAGCACGTAGCCTTCCGGACCCACCCACGTGGCCAGATCCCTGGTGAGGCTCCCGGTGCCGCAGGCGAGGTCGAGGGCTCTGTCGCCCGAGTCGAGAGCCGTGGCTCGCACTACCTCCCTGTTCCAGAGGCGGTTGAGGCCGGCGGTCATCACCGTGTTCAACAGCTCGTAGCGTCCGGCTATGCGGTCGAACATCTCCCTCACCAGCCGAGCCCGTTCCGAGGCCTGTCTTACGGCGTTCTCCCTGCGCTCAGCCACCGCGGGCTCGCACCTCTCCTGTGGCCTCGCGGATACGCGCCTCGGACCTCTCCCGGCCCTCGCCCGATATCACGTTCAGGAGGCCCGCCAGGTGCGGCGTCCACAGCTCCAGGGTAACCGCTCCGCCCTCCGCGATACGGCCCGCTCCGTCCCGGATCATGCGGCTCGCCACCGCCACGAACCGGGGTTCGTCGAGCAGGGCTATCGTCTCGACCGCCCACGCGTAAGCGTTGTCGCCGACCAGGATCTCCTCGTCCGTCGCGCCGTCACTCGCGGCGTAGTGGTTCTCGAAGCCGCGCTGCAGGTAGTCGAGCGCCTCCGCGACAACCCTGGCCCGGTCGTCCTCCCCGGCGAGGCCCGAGGCGGCCACGAGAAAGACCTCCCTGAGCGAGACGGCAGGCGTCCGGCGGACCGTTCGGTCCACCTCAGCTGCCCCTCGCGAACCACTCGCGGGCCGCTTCGAAGGTCTTCTCGAGGTCTTCCCCCGAATGGACGGCGGAGATAAAGCCCGCCTCGTACTGGCTCGGCGCGAGGTAGACGCCGCGGGATATCATGTGCCAGAAGAAGTCCTTGAAGGCCCCCGTAGCCGAAGAGGCGGCGGAGGCAAAGTCGGTTACCGGTCCTTCAGTGAAGAAGATGCTCACCATCGAGCCGACCTGGTTTATGGTGGATGGTGTGCTCTTGGCAGCCTCGGCCATCCCCTGGCGCCAGCGCTGACCGAGCTGCTCCAGACGCTCGTAGAAGCCTGGCTCTGCGGAGGCGCGCAAGGTGGCGAGGCCAGCGGCCATCGCGAGCGGGTTACCCGAGAGCGTGCCAGCCTGGTAGACCGGACCGGAGGGTGCGATCAGGTCCATGATATCGCGTCTGCCGCCGTACGCTCCGACCGGCAAGCCCCCTCCGATGATCTTGCCTAGAGTGGTGAGGTCGGGCGTTACGCCGAACCTCTCCTGCGCCCCCCCGCGTGAGAGCCTAAAACCGGTCATGACCTCGTCGAAGATCAAGACGGTGCCGTACTGGGTCGTGAGCTCGCGCAAACCCTCCAGGTAGCCCTCGGCTGGCAAAACGCAACCCATGTTCCCGGCCACAGGCTCCAGGATGACCGCGGCGAACGCCTCGCCCTCTTTCTCGAAGAGCTCCCGCACCGCCTGGAGGTCGTTGTACGGCAGGACGGCTGTATCTCTGGCCGCACCCCTCGTAACGCCGGGACTGTCCGGGAGACCCAGAGTGGCTACCCCGGAGCCGGCGGAGACTAGCAGGGAGTCGCCGTGGCCGTGGTAATTGCCATCGAACTTGAGGATCCTCTCCCGCCCCGTGAAGCCGCGCGCCAGCCTGATAGCGCTCATCGTGGCCTCGGTGCCGGAGTTGGTCATGCGCACGACCTCTATCGAGGGGACGGCTTCGCACACCCTCTCGGCGAGCTCGACCTCGAGCTCCGTCGGCGCCCCGAAGGCCGTACCCCGGCGCGCGGTGCGCTCGATGGCCTCGACCACCTCGGGGTAGGCGTGCCCGAGGACGAGCGGACCGTAGCCCATGACATAATCCACGTACGAGTTGCCGTCCACGTCGAAGATGAGGGACCCCTCGCCGCGCTCCATGAACACGGGGTCTCCGCCCACGGAGCGGAACGCCCGCACCGGGCTGTTCACGCCGCCGGGCATGCGCCGCACCGCCCGCTCCATCAGCCGGGCCGAACGGTCCATCGCTAGCATCGTCCTCGCGTCCAGGTTGCCGCCTCTGCTCTGCAAGCGCGTTAGAACCCCCTTCGAAACGCCTGCTCGAAGTCTATACGGTCTGGCCGGTCAGGGTGGTGAGAGAGGTTACCCGGAGAGCCAGCGTGCGACCTCAGGAGCATAGTAGGTGATGATGATGTCGGCGCCGGCGCGCTTTATGCCGGTGAGCGCCTCGAGCACCGCCGCCCTCTCGTCGAGCCAGCCATTGTGCGCTGCGGCCTTGATCATGGCGTATTCCCCGCTCACGCTGTAGGCTGCGACGGGCAACCTCGTCGTCTCCTTGACCCGGCGGAGAACGTCGAGGTAAGGCAAGGCGGGTTTGACCATCACGATGTCGGCCCCCTCCTCGGTATCCAGCTCCACCTCGAGGAGCGCCTCACGGGCGTTGGCCGGGTCCATCTGGTAGCTGCGCCGGTCGCCGAACTGCGGGGCGCTGTCGGCAGCCTCGCGGAACGGACCGTAGAAGGCGGAGGCGTACTTGGCAGCGTAGGCCAGGATCGGGGTGTTCTCGTATCCTTCGTTGTCCAGCTCGCTCCTTACGGCGGCGACCCGCCCGTCCATCATGTCCGATGGCGCGACGACGTCGGCTCCCGCCTCGGCGTGGGAGGCGGCCGTGCGGGCTATGAGCTCGAGGCTCACGTCGTTCAAGACCTCACCTGTCTCCCGCTCCACGACCCCGCAGTGGCCGTGGCTCGTGTACTCGCAAAGACACACGTCCGTGATCACGATGAGCTCCGGCGCCGCGTCCTTTATGGCCCGGGTTGCGAGCTGGACTATCCCCTCGGGGTCGTAGGCCCCACTCGCGGCCTCGTCTTTCGCTTCGGGAATACCGAAGAGCAGGACAGCAGGCACTCCGAGGTCGTGCGCCTTCTTCGCCTCGGCGACGGCGTGGTTTATGGAGAGCTGGAAGACGCCGGGCATGGGTGCGACGGGGTTTCTCACGTCCTCTCCGACCGTCACGAAGATCGGGTAGACGAGGTCGCTCGGGGAGAGCCGCGTCTCGCGCACCAGACCGCGCAAGGCACCGGTACGCCGCGTCCTCCTGAGCCTCTGTATCGGGAACGGCATCGCTACTCACCTCGCTTTTCCGGGTCGGCGGCAAACAGCTCGACCACCGCCTCGATCAGCCCGGGTATAGTGTACTCCCTCGCCTCCGCGTCAACCCGGAGGCCGTGCCCGCGTGCGGCATCTGCGGTTATGGGACCGATGCACGCAACCCGCGTCCCCGCGAGCAGCCGCCGCGCCTCCTCCCCGCCGAAGGCGCCGACGAAGTTCTCGACCGTCGAGCTGGCGGTAAATGTCACGCAGTCCACCTCGCCAGAGCGCAGCAACCGCGCAAGCTCCTCCTTCCCCTCGGAGGACGGAACCGACTCGTAGGCCGGCGGGACGACGACCTCGGCGCCCGACTCGCGCAGCTTCTCGGGCAACACTTCGCGCGCCACGCGAGCGCGCGGGATGAGGATCTTCTGGCCCGCGAGAGAGGCGCCGGCAAGGGCCCCGATCAGGGCCTCGGCCCTGAACTCGCGCGGCACCACGTCGACCCGCAACCCGGCCTTGCGCACCCGCTGCGCCGTCGCCGGTCCGATGGCGGCGATCCTGGCGCTTCGGGGCACGGCGCGCAGGTCCAGCCCGTGGTGTTCGAGGCGTCTTGCGAAGGCTTCGACGCCGTTCACGCTCGTGAAGACGAGCCAGTCGAAGGAGTCCAGGGCCCGTATCGCCGCATCCAGCGGCCCGAAGTCCTTGGGGGGACGGACCTCGATGGTCGGGAACTCGACGACCTCGGCGCCGAGGTTCTCCAGGTCTCCTGAGAGCTCTCCCGCCTGCGCGCGCGCCCGGGTAACCACGACGCGCCGCCCGAAGAGCGGGCGCCGCTCGTACCAGCCGAGGCCGGCCTCTCGCAGGGAGACCACCTCGCCCACGACGGTTATGGCCGGCGGCCGGATCTTCGCCTCCTCCACCCTGTCCGCGATGTCTTCGAGGCTACCCGTGAGAGTTTGCTGCTCGGGGAGCGTACCCCACCGGATGACGGCAACCGGGGTTCCGGGGCTCCTGCCGGCACTGATGAGGCCGGCGGAGATATCGCGCAGCCGACCGACTCCCATGTACAGAACAAGCGTGTCGGCAGCGTCCGCGATGCGCGCCCAGTCCACGTCGGAGCGGCCCTTGGTCGGATCCTCGTGGCCGGTCACGAAGGCGACGCTCGTCGATAGACCCCGATGGGTGACGGGGATACCCGCGTAGGCTGGCGCCGCGATCCCGCTCGTCACGCCGGGGACGACCTCGAAGGGCATCCCGGCCTCCAGCAGGGCGAGCGCCTCCTCGCCGCCGCGCCCGAAGACGTAAGGGTCGCCGCCTTTGAGACGCACGACTGTCTTGTTCGCTCGCCCGAGGTCCACCAGGAGCGCGTTGATCTCCGCCTGCTTCATCGCCCCTTCGTCACCCGGCTTCTTGCCGACGTAATGGAGCTCCGCCTCCGGCTTCGCGTGCCGCAGCAGTCTGCGTGGCGCGAGCCGGTCGTAGACGACAGCGTCGGCCTCTTGCAGACACCGGAGACCTTTGAGGGTGAAGAGGCCGGGGTCACCCGGCCCAGAGCCGACAAGGTAGATCAAGAGCCTCCCCCCGGCGCGGGCAGACGCAACGAGAGACAGCTCAAGCCCCCGTCCAGCTTCCGGAACTCGGACATCTCCAGCTCGATGACCTCGTATTCCCTCTCGGCTAGCGCCGTGTCTTCTACGAAGACGGAATCGGGGATCCTGCCATCGGCGCCCAGCGTGGTTACCGCGAGGCCGCACCTCTCGAGCGCGCCAACGTAACGGTCGTGTTGTTCGCGGGCCTTCTCGTAGTCTGGCTTCCCCAACTTCGCGGACGTTATCCCGGCCTCGATCGTCGCCGGGACGGCCCTGACTATGGCTTCAGCGAACAACCTGGATCACCGGCTCCTCACCTCCCGGATCTCCCCGAGCACCACCGACGCCCCCTGCTCGAGCAGATCCCGCGCCAGCCGCACACCGACCTCTCCCGGGTCATCCCCCGCGGCCTGGCCGCGGTACACGAGCGCCCCGTCCGGTGAGGCCACCACGCCTCGCAGCCGGACCAGATCCCCCTCCACCGCGCCGAGGGCACCGACCGGCACCCGGCAGCCGCCTTCGAGGGCGCGCAGCATAGCTCGCTCGGCGAGGGCCGCTCTCTCGCTCGCCTCGTGGTTGAGGACCTCCCTTGTGACCTGGCGCAGCGCACCCCTCTCGAGCGTCGCGACCGCCAGGGCCCCCTGGCCTACGGCGGGGAGCATGACGTCGGGGTCGATCACAACGTGCGGAGCTTCGAGGCCCAGCCTCTCGAGCCCTGCCCTGGCAAGGACTATCGCGTCGGCCTCTCCGGCGCGCATCTTGCGCACCCTCGTGTCGACGTTGCCCCGGATCTCGACGACGCGGAGGTCCGGGCGGCGGTGCAAGAGTTGGGCGCGGCGCCTCAAGCTGGAGGTCGCCACGAGTGCCCCCTCCGGAAGTCCGTCCACGTCATAACGTTCGTCCGAGACCAGGGCGTCGGAGGGGTCGTGTCGCTCGGTGATCGCCGCGAGCGTAATTCCTTCGGGAAGCTCCGTAGGCACGTCTTTGAGGGAGTGGATCGCGAGGTCTAGCTCGCCCCCGAGGAGCGCCTCGTCGAGCTGGCGGGTGAAGACGTCGCGCCGGTCTATGACGGAGAGCGGGGTCTCGGGGTGGTGGTCGCTGGTGGTCCTTATGACGCGTACCTCGACCGCGAGACCCGCCGCCCGCAACCGTTCGGCGCAGGTCTCGGCCTGCGTCAGGGCGAGCTTCGAGCCTCGGGTGCCGAGGACTACCGTTCGGGTCACGAGGGTCTGGAGCGATGCAGCTCCACCCCGAGGTCCTCGAGAGCGAGGAGCCTGCGCCTTACCTCGGCGCTCTTCAAGGGGTGGCCGGCCTCGGCGAGCGCCTTCAGCTCGGAGATGGGGCCGTGCAGCAGCTTGTTCATCAGCGAGTGGCTCATCCGCACCACGGCAGCCTCTTCCTCGGGGGAGAGATCCATCTTCTTCAGCGCACGGGAGAGCTCGTGGCGTCGGATCTGCTCCGCTCCGTCCTTCAGCTCCTTTATGAGCGGTACGACGTGTAGCGAGCTGAGCCAGCCCATGAACTCCAGGACGGCCGGGTAGATCATGGCCTCACCCTTCTCGGCCGCCTCGCTCCTATCGCCGGCGTTACGCTCGACGACGGCCTGCAGGTCGTCTATGTCGTAGACGAAGGCTCTCTGAAGGGTCTGCACCACGGGGTCCACGTCGCGGGGCACCGCGATATCTATGAAGAACAGGGGCTCCTCGCGCCGGGCGAGCGCCGCCGCGACTGGCTCGCTGCGGACTACCCACGCTCCTGCGCCCGTGGAGCTGACGACGACATCCACCTCCGCAAGCGCCTCTGAGAGAGCGCCGAAGGATACCGCGCGGCCTCCGACCCTCTCGGCGAGCGCGAGCGCGCGTTCGGGGGTGCGGTTGGCGATCCGAACCTCCCCCACGTTCCTGGCCCTGAGGTGCTTGATGAGCAGCTCGCTCATGTCGCCCGCGCCGAGCACGAGCGCCGTGCGTCCCTCGAGCGTCCCGAAGACCCCCTCGGCGAGCTTCACCGCGACGTGGGGCACCGAGAGGGAGCTGTCCCCGATCCCGGTCTCCGCGCGCACCTGTTTGCCCACCCTCAGCGACGTGTGAAACAGTCGGTTGAGCACCACGCCCGTGCGCTGCTCCTCGGTCGCCGCCCTGTAAGCGTCGCGGACCTGGCCGAGGATCTGGCCCTCCCCGACGACCATCGAGTCGAGTGACGAAGCCACCCGGTAGAGGTGGCTGACGGCGTCGGCGTCGGTGAGCCAGTACGTGTCCTCTTCGAGCGAGACCCGCTCCACCCCGCGGTCCTCCGCGAGGAGATCCAGGATCCTAGAGCGAGCGTTCTCCTCCTCGACGACCGCGTAGACCTCGGTCCGGTTGCAGGTCGAGAGCAGCACGGCCTCCTCGGCCACGCCCTCCTCCCCGAGCCGCCTGAGAAAGCCCCGGCCCGCGCACGGTGGGAAGGCGACGCGCTCGCGCACCTCCACCGGCGCCGAGCGGTGGCTCATCCCCGCAACCGCGATAAGCACCCGCTCACCTCCCTCTCGAGCTCCTCGCCGGGCTCGGCGCCACTCAGCCGGGCCGCGTGCAGCCTCTCCGCGACGCCGGCCCACTCGGGGCCGAAGATCTTCTCCAGCTCGCACCTGATATCGCGCGCCAGCGCAGGCGAGGCTCCGCCGGTCGAGACTGCTACTTGCAGCCTGCCACGCCGCAGCGTCGAGGGCAGCGCGAAGTCCCCTTCTTGTGGCCTGTCTGCGACGTTCACGGGGACACCCCGCTCCTTCGCCTCCCGGGCCACCGCCGCGTTTACCTCGCGAGCATCCGTCGCCGCGAACGCCAGGCATGCCCCTTTAAGGTCGCCTCTCTCGTAGGGGCGGCGGTAGACCTCTACGGCTACGCTCTCCAGCTCCGGCCTGACCTCGGGTGATATCACCACTACCTCGGCCCTCGCCTGCAGCAGCTTGCGCGCCTTCCTGTTGGCGACCTCGCCGCCCCCGACGACGACGCACCGCCGCCCGGAGAGGTCCATGAATATGGGGTAAAGAACGACGTTTTCGCCCTCGTTCACGCTCTCCTAGGTCCGCCAGGACAACCGCGATTCGGCCCAGAAGTCTAGCACAGCCGAACCCCCGCTATCATCGCGCGAAAGTGTTGCACAGGGCGCGTGCAGGCGCCGTGTAAACCTTCACGCCCCGTCCGCCTCCTTGGTTTTCGTAAGGAGCCTGATCTCCCCGATCTCCATCTCCACCTCTACGGCCTTGCACATATCGTAGATGGTCAGCGCCGCGACGCTCACCGCCGTGAGCGCCTCCATCTCGACGCCGGTGCGGTCGCTCGCTCGCGCTGTGGCGACTATTCCTATCTCGCCTTCCCCGACCTCGAACTCCACGTCTACGGAGGTCAGGTTGAGGCCGTGGCAGAGGGGGATGAGGTCCGGGGTGCGCTTGGCGGCCATGACGCCGGCGATCCTGGCGGTGTTGAGCGCGTCGCCCTTGGGCAACGCCTTCTCCCGCAGGAGATCCACGGTCGCAGGAGACATCCGGATGCGACCGGCAGCCGTGGCCGTACGCCGGACCACTGCCTTCTCCCCCACGTCCACCATCCTCGCAGATCCCTCGCTGTCCAGGTGCGAAAACTCGCTCACGCCTCATACCTCCAGTTCGACCCTGACCACCCTGTGGTCGCTAGAGCCCTTCGTCACCTCGTAGCCTACCTCCCTAAAGCCACCGCGGTAGAGCACGAAGTCTATCCTGCGCCCCGAGTCGTGCGTGGGCTCTTCACTGCCGGCAGGTCGCAGTCCCGTCTCGAGCAAGAAGTCCTTCAGGAACAGGTTCTGCGTCGTGGCGTTCAGGTCCCCGGCGAGCAAAGCCTCTCCGCTACCGACCAGAGGGGGGAGGATATCCAGGCACCTCCTTCTCAGGCCGGACTCGTAGGGCAGGTGGGTGTTGAGTACCCGATACTCCCTCCCCTCCCACGACATGCGGACTACCTGGGCGACACGGGGCTCGAGGCCGTCCGGCCAGGCGGGCCGTCCTGCCTTGTAGAGCTCGTAGCTGCGCCGCAGCGACCAGGATCTGGGTATCACGCCCCCAAAGCCGTTCAGCGAGGCCGTGCGGCGCTCGAGGAAGCGCGCGCCCGCGGGCAAAACGAGGACCAGATACAACAGACCGTACCTGGCGAGCGAGACGAAGACGCGGGGGCCGAGACGCCGCTTGACCTCGAGCGCCCGCGAGGGCTTGACCTCCTGAAGGCAGACGAGAGCCTCCTCCTCACCGAGAAGGCCATCCAGCACTGGGTCCCGGCCGTTCTTCTCCTGGAAGGTGTTGTAGGTGACGATGGTTAGTCGGGGCATCCTGTCCTCAGCATCTCAGCTTTCCCCCTCGCTGACGAGCTGAAAGTCCTCGAAGAGGACCTGCTCTGAGAAGCGGAGGCGTCAGCCGGTGCGTGCTGACTAGCTTTCTAGCTTTCAACAGCGGAATGCGGGGGAATCGAACCGCCACGGCCTTACGCAAGGCCGCAAACCGGTTTTGAAGACCGGCCGGGCCACCAGGCCCACGCATTCCGGAGTCTTCCCGGGTCCATTCTAGTACAGGCCGCTAGCGGTAGCGGCGGGTCAGGACCCTCACCTCGCCCGTGCGGCGGGTCACCCCCGCTTCGTCGGAGTACTCGAGCCAGGCCTGGGCGTACTTGCGGCTGGTCCCAAGCCTATCGCGCAAGCCGGCGAGCGATATCTCCCCCGCCTCCCGGCACGCCTTCTTTATCTCGTCGAGCACGCCCTCTGCGGCCTCTCTTGCGGCGAAGAGCCTCTCGCCGAGCCCCACAACGTCGCCACGCTTGAGCAGCAACCGCAGGGCCGGGGTGGGCTCCATCGCCGGCGGCTCAGCCCCTGCGCGCCGCAGCCCTTCGAGCATCCTCTCCGCCTCCTTCGCCAGCTCCGGGGGGACGTCCCCAGCGTCCGGCAGGCCGATGCTGCCGTCGGTTAGCCGGAGCTCGCCACCGCTCGTCATCGCTGCGAGCAGCGCGTCCGCGAGGTCAGCCGCGAGACCGGTTGCGACCCTGGCCTTTGCCACGCTGAGCGCGGGATCCTCCGGCCGCTCCTGCGCGCGCTCTTGGAGCGAGGCCAACAGCCGCTCCTTCGCGGCCTCCACCTCCGCCGCGAGGGCGTAGAGGTCGCCGATCCTCATCACCTGCGGAGCGCGCTCGGCGGCGAGGGCTACCTCCCCGGGCGCACCCGAGACGGCGAGCGAGAGCTCCTCGGCCCTCATCCCCTCTCTGGGGGCGCGGGCGAGGACGAGCGGAACCGTCGTTGAAGCGTCCCCGCTCTCGAGGGCCTCGAGCCAGCCTGGCTCGGGCCTGCGGCTAGCCGGAGCCGAGTCCAGCACCGTACCCCCGCCGACGGTGATCTGGGGCCCTGTCGAGCGCAACACGAAGCGGTCACCCGGGAGCACCACGAGGGGATCTTCGAGCATGAGGCGGGCGAGGGAGCTCTCTCCCGGGGCGAGCTCCCGGACTCCGAAGAGCCGGATGCGGGCGTTCGTCGCCCGCGTGCCGTGGTGCAATCGCGCCCGCGTGCCGTGTGCCACGGGCTTCGCGCCCTCCAGGAGCCTGAGCCGGGCGTCGAAGGTCCTGGTGTGGGGCACGGGCCGGGAGAGAAGGACGTCCCCGGCCTCTATCTCGGAGATCTCCACTCCGGAGAGGTCGAGCGCCGTGCGGGCTCCGGGGTAGGCGACCGGCGCCGGGCGTCCGTGGTTCTGGATGCCACGCACCCGGGGGCGCCTGCCCGAGGCGGTGTGGAGGGTGTCGCCGGGCCGGATCTCCCCGCTCCACAACGTCCCCGTCACCACGACCCCGATCCCCTTCAACACGAACGCCCGGTCCACCGGAAGCCTCGCCAGGGTGCCGGACCTTCCGTCTGGAGGGTCCGCGGCGAGGACGTCGAGCGCCCCCAGGAGCTTCTCGACGCCCTCGCCTGTGAGACCACTCACGGGCAAG